>SCVT01000681.1 GCA_004296815.1 Reyranella sp.
GGGTGACCGCGCGAGCGATGCGCTGCGGGTCGACGGCGCGCAGATCCGTGCGCGCGTGGTGGGCGAAGGTGCCAACCTGGGCTTCACCCAGCGCGGCCGGGTCGAGGCGGCGCTGGCCGGCCGCAAGATCAATACCGATGCCCTCGACAATTCGGCGGGCGTCGACACGTCGGACCACGAGGTCAACATCAAGATCGCCACCGGCGGCGCAATCGTGGCGGGTGCGCTCGCCCGCGAGCAGCGCGACGCGCTCCTCTTCTCCATGACCGACGAGGTCGGCGCGCTGGTGCTTCGCGACAACTATCAGCAGAGCCAGGCGGTCAGCGTCGCCGCCGAGCGCGCGGCCGAGCATCACGACCGGCTGGAGCGCTTCATGCGTGCGCTGGAGCGCAAGGGCCGCCTCGACCGCGCCGTCGAGTTCCTGCCCGATTCGGTGGCCATGCGCACACGCGCCGCCAACCGCCAGCCGCTGACACGACCCGAGCTCTCGGTGCTGCTGGCCTACGCCAAGATCGACCTCAACGAGGAGATCCTGGCCTCCGACTTGCCCGACGATCCGCTGCTCGCTGCCGAGCTGGTGCGCTACTTCCCGGCCGCCCTGCAGCAGGCGCACGAGCCGGCGCTGCGCGGCCATCGCCTGCGGCGCGAGATCGTGGCGCTGCAGGTCGTGAACTCGCTGGTCAATCGCTGCGGACCGGGCTTCGTCTACAACGTGGCGCAGCGCACCGGCGCGCAGGGCGCCACGATCGCGCGCGCCTTCACAGTGGCGCGTGACGCCTGGAAGCTGCGCGACCTGTGGGCCGAGATCGAGGCGCTCGATGCAAGCCTCAAAGCGGAGGCGCAGACCCGCATGCTGGTCGCCTCGCAGCGCTTCCTGGGCCGCGCCGTCCAATGGATCCTGCGCCGCTTGCCGCAGCCGCTCGACACGATCGCCGCCACCACCAAGCTCGGCGCGGCGGTCGCGGCTCTGGGCGAGCTGCCCGCGGACCTGGTCGGCCAGGACGAAAGCGCCGCGCTCGGCGAACGCGCAGCGGCGCTCGAAGCGGTCGGCGCACCCACGGGCATCGCCCGGCGCGCGGCCTCACTGGAAACACTGGCCGCTGCCGGCGACCTCGCGCTTGCCGCCGAGACCAACGGCTGCAGCATCGAGGATGCGGCGCGGCTCTACTTCCGCCTGGGCGAGCGCCTGTCGCTCGCGCTGCTGGCCAATGCCGCGCACAAGCTGCCGCGCGAGGGCCTGTGGCCTTCGCAGGCAGCGCTCGCCATGCAGGACGAGCTCGCTGCGCTTCACGCCGAATTGCTGAACTCGGCCTTGCGGGCCCGTGGCGGCGACACCAAATGCGGGCCCGACGAAACGCTCGCGCGATGGAGCGAACCGCGCAAGCTGGCGCTCGACCGCGTCGACCGGCTGGTGAAAGAGGATCTGGCCGGCGCGGGCACGATCGACCACGCCATGCTGTCGGTCGCCGCCGCCGAGTTGCGAACCCTGGTCTAGCGCGCGATCATGGCGCGCGAGGAGAAACGATCATGAGCAGCAAGGTCGAAAAGAGCGACGGCGAGTGGCAGAAGGAACTCGATCCGCTGCAGTACAACGTGCTGCGCAAGCACGGCACCGAACGCGCCTTCACCAGCCCGCTGAACGACGAGAAGCGCGCCGGCACCTTCCGCTGCGCCGGTTGCGGCGAGCCGCTGTTCGATTCCAACACCAAGTACGAGAGCGGGTCGGGCTGGCCGTCCTTCTGGGCGCCCAAGGACGGTGCCGTCGAGACGACGACCGACCGCAGCCACTTCATGACGCGCACCGAGGTGCATTGCGCCAAGTGCGGCGGCCATCTCGGCCACGTCTTCCCCGACGGGCCGCAGCCGACCGGCGAGCGCTACTGCATGAACGGCGCGGCGCTGAAGTTCGAAGAAAAGAAGTAGTGCGCTAGCGGCGCGGCAGCGCCGAGAGCTCTTCCACCAGACGGCGCAGGTTGGCGCGGATCGCGCGCTCGTTGGCGATGCGAAGGCGCGCGAGCCCGTCGAGCGAGTCATCCATGGTCGCCGTCGCGGGTGTCGTGATCGTGTTCTGGTAGACCATCGCACCGCTCGTCGAGTCGGTGAGCTTGTAGGCGATGGTCGCCTCGACGGTCATGGCGAAACCGGCGAAAGGCTCCTCCAGTTTCTGCAGATCGGCGTCGAGCCGGTAGCGGCCGCCCTGAGCCGCCGCGAGACCCGAATCGGTGAGCGCCCGCGAGAGCGCTTCCTGGAATTCGGCGTTGCCGACACGCGCCGTCCAGAGCGAGGAGCCGCCGCGTCCGCCGCTCACGGTGCCGACGCTGATGGCGCCGCGGTAGGGCGAGGCGGCGGTGGCGAGGCCCGCCACGTCGGGCACCATCGCCGGCACGGTGGCGGGCTTGGCGCACGCGCTGAGCGCCGCCGCGGCGACTGTCGCCAGGGCGAGTCTCGTCAGGCCGGAAAGGAAACGAAACTCAGGTCGAGGGCTTGTCGCCCTGCGGCGGAGGCGGAGGAACATCGTCATTACAAACCTGCGCCAGGGTCGGCGCTGTGGCAGCGAGCAGGAAAGCGAGTGCCAGGCTGAGAAGACGGATCATGGACGCCTCCGGGACACCGGATTGGATCACAGGCCCTTCAGGAAGTCGACCAGCAGTTTGTTGACCTCGGCCGCCCGCTCCTGCTGCACCCAGTGGCCGGCGCCTTCGAGAATGTGGCTGCCGCGCAGGCCCGGCAGGGTCGTGGAGTAGGCCTCGAGCTGGGCCTTGGCGGCCGGGAAACGCAGCACGCCGTCGCGGCTGCCGGCGATGAACAGCGAGGGCTGGCGGATCGGCTGGCCGCGCCAGGGACCGCCCAGCTCCCAGTTGCGCCGGAGGTTGCGATACCAGCTCAAGCCGCCGCGGAAGCCCGCGCGCGCGAACTCGGCCGTGTAGTAGTCGAGATCGGCCTCGCTCATCCAGGCGGGCAGCTTCTCGGGATCGGCGGTGTTGCCGAGCAGCGTGCCGCCGGGCAGGCGACCGAAGCCCTTGTCCTTGTCGACCAAATCACCCGACGCGGTGAAGTAGAGGCGACGCAGCGCGCCCTTGATGTCCTGCTGCAGCTCGGCCTCGGCGACGCCGGGCTTCTGGAAGTACTGCAGGTAGAAGTCGTTGATGCCGAGCTTCTCCAGTGCCGACAGGATGTCGACATAGCCTGGCGGCGAATAGGGCACGCTCATCGCGCAGACCGCGGTGAAGAGATCGGGCCGCCAGAGCGCGGCATGCCAGGCGACCGGCGCGCCCCAGTCGTGACCGACGATCACGGCCTTGGTCTCGCCGAGCGCTTTCACCAGCTCGGCCATGTCGCCCACGAGATGGAAGAGCGTGTACTGGTCGACCGGCTCGGGCGCCTGCGTGCCGCCGTAGCCGCGCATGTCGGGTGCAACGGCGCGGAAGCCCGCCGCACTCACCGCCTGCAACTGATGCCGCCACGAGTACCAGCTCTCGGGCCAGCCATGACAGAACAGCACCAGCGGAGCCCCGGGCTTTCCCGGGCCCGCTTCGGCGTAACGCATATGGATGGTGTTGGCGGTCGTCGTCTTGAGCTCGACGCCGGGAACGGGTGAGGCGGTCATGCCGCCTTTATCCGCGCAGATGGACCGGGCGTGCAAGCCTTGCCCGCACCGAGGCGCGCGAGCCGAAGAGGAGCGAGACCAGGAAGAACAGGCTGGCGAACAGGACGATCACCGGGCCCGACGGCAGGCCGGCATGGAACGATACGAGCAGGCCCACCGCGGCCGATGCGAAGGCCATGGGCGCCGCGATCAGGGTCATCGACCAGACCTCGCGCGCCCAGAAGGACGAGGCGACCGCCGGCAGCAGGATGAGGCCCAGTGCCATCAGGGTGCCGAGCGCCTGGAAGCCCGCAACCATGTTGAGCACGGCGAGCGACAGGAAGAGGTAGTGATAGACCGAGCCGCGCACCCCCATCGCAGCGAGGAAGCCCGGGTTGAAGCACTCCACGACCAGCGGCCGGTAGATCGCGGCGAGACCGACGAGCGTGATCGTTGTGGTCGAGAGCACGAGCAGCAACGCGGTGTCGTCGACGGCGAGGATCGCGCCGAACAGGATGTTCATCAGGTCGACGGCCGAGCCGCGCAGGGAGACGATCAGCACGCCGAGCGCCATCGCCGTGAGATAGGCCGCGGCGAAGCTCGCATCCTCACGCATGCTCGAGAAGCGCGCGATGATGCCCGACAGCAGCGCGGTCGCGACGCCCGCCAGGAAGCCGCCGAGGCTCATGGCCGGCAGCGACAGGCCGCCGATCAGGAAGCCCATGGCCGCACCGGGCAGCAACGCGTGCGCGAGGGCGTCGCCCATCAGGCTCATGCGGCGCAGGATCAGGAAGACGCCGATCGACGAGCCGCCGACGGCCAGCGCCAGGCTCGCGACCAGGGCGCGGCGCATGAAGCCGAAATCGGCGAAGGGCGCGATCAGGATGTCGTAGAGCATGGCAGGACAGCGCTCAGGCGCTGAGACGCATCGGGGCTTCGCAGGCGTCGGCGTGCTCGTCCCAGGCCTCGGCCATGGCGCGGGCACGCAGCAGGTTCTCCGACGACAGCACGCGCGCCGTCGGGCCGACATCGACCAGTTCGCGCGCCAGCAGCAGCGCGTTGGGGAAGTCGCGGCGTACCTGGTCGAGATCGTGCAGCACGGCCACGACCGTGCGCTTCTCCTGCTGCCAGCGGCGGATCACGGCCATGAGATCGGCCACGGTCTTGCTGTCGATGGCTGCGAACGGCTCGTCGAGCAGCACGAGGTCGGCGTCCTGCAGGAGCAGCCGCGCGAACAGGACGCGCTGGAACTGGCCGACCGAGAGCGTGTCGATCGGACGGCGTTCGAAGCCCGAGAGGCCCACGGCCTCGATGGCGTGCTGGGCGTCGTGCAGATCGGCCGACTTGGCCGCACCGAAGCCACCGAAGCGCGACCAGCGGCCGAGCAGGACGGTGTCGAGCACGGAGATGGGGAACGAACGGTCGATCTCGGCCTGCTGCGGCAGGTAGGCGATGCGCTTGGCCGTGCACTCGATGCGACCCTCGATGCGCGGCGCGAGGCCGAGCAGGGCCTTCAGCAAGGTGCTCTTGCCGGCGCCGTTGGGTCCCACGATCGCCGTCATCTCGGCGGCCGGGATCTCGGCCGACACGTGATGGACCGCCGGATGGCGATCGTAGCTCACGGTCAGATCGGTGAGACGGAGGGCGGCGTTCATCGTGGGACCTAGAGCGCCCACCAGGCGCAGAGCCACAGCAGCGCCGATACGCCCAGGGCGGCGGCGATGCGGGTCGGCGCGCTCATGGCGAGCAGGGTGGTGCCGGGGGAAACGGGTCCGTGCATGGCGATGGATTGTTATAATATTACCCTGAAAGAGTCCAGCGAACCCACTGTCGCTGGCCCCCTGTCACCGGCCAGTGAGCGACCAGTGACCGATTGTTGATTGGCATGGACCCGCCGCCACGCGCATCTTGCGGTCATGGCCATATCTTCTCTTCCCGGGCGCCGTGCCCTGCTGGTCGGCGCCGCCGCCGTCGCGGCCGGCCTCGCGCGACCGGCCATGGCCAAACCCGCTGCCGAAGGCCCCTGGGCCGTCGAGCTCTTCACGTCTCAGGGCTGCAATTCCTGCCCGCCGGCCGATGCCTATCTGGGACGCCTCGCCGTCCGGCCCGACATCGTCGCGCTCTCGTTCCACGTCGATTACTGGGACTATATCGGCTGGAAGGATCCCTATGCCTCGCGCGAGACGACCGAGCGCCAGCGCGCCTATGCGCGAGTCCTGAAGCAGCGCTACGTCTACACGCCGGAGATGGTGGTTGACGGAATCGGTCACGATACCGGCCGTGAGCGCGGACCGATCGAGGCGCTGCTCGCGAAGGCACAGGCGCTGTCGCCGACGCGGGCGACGCCGCAACTGTCGCGCAACATCAACGGCCCGCTCACCATCAAGCTCGACACGTTCCCAATAAACGGCCGCAAGGCGGACGTGACGCTCGCGATCTACGATCGCCGCCACGCGACGCCGGTGAGGAGCGGCGAGAACCAGGGCCGCATGCTCGAGAACTTCAACGTCGTGCGCCACTTCGAGCTGGTGGGCCGCTGGAACGGCACGGCCACGAGTTGGACGATCGCCGGCGACCGCATCGGGCCGACCCAGGGCGTCGCGGTGCTGGTCCAGCATGGCGACCACGGGCCGATGATCGGCTGCAACAAGCTGGAGCCCGCCTACTCGGGCTAGGTCTTCGAGACCGCCCGCTTGCCTTGCTTCCGCCGCGGCCGCGCGCGAAGGTGCGCGAATGTCGCTTTACGGCGCCACCGGCCGCCTGACTGCCGTTCTCGGCCCCACGAACACCGGCAAAACCTACCTCGCGATCGAGCGCATGCTCGGGCACGACTCGGGCATGATCGGCTTCCCGCTGCGCCTGCTGGCGCGCGAGAACTACGACCGCATCGTGAAGCTGAAGGGCGCCAGCCAGGTGGCGCTGATCACCGGCGAGGAGCGGATCGCACCCTCGAGCGCGCGCTATTTCGTCTGCACCGTCGAATCGATGCCGCTCGACCGGCCGGTCTCCTTCCTCGCCGTCGACGAGGTGCAGATGGCGGCCGATCCCGAGCGCGGCCATTTCTTCACGGACCGGCTGCTGCACGCACGCGGCATCAACGAGACGATGCTGCTGGGCGCCGACACGATCCGTCCTGTGCTGAACCGGCTGCTGCCCGACATCGACGTCGTGGCGCGGCCGCGCTTCTCGAACCTGTCCTATGTCGGGCCGAAAAAGGCGACGCGTCTGCCGCGCCGCTCGGCCGTCGTCGGTTTCTCGGCGAACGAAGTCTATGCCATCGCCGAGCTGATCCGCCGACAGCGCGGCGGCACCGCGATCGTCATGGGCGCCCTCAGCCCGCGCACGCGCAACGCCCAGGTCGAGATGTTCCAGTCGGGCGAGGTCGACTATCTCGTCGCGACCGACGCCATCGGCATGGGCCTCAACATGGATGTGAACCATGTCTGGTTCGCCTCCTTGCACAAATATGACGGCCGCACGCTCCGGGCGCTGCGCAACGTCGAGATGGCCCAGATCGCCGGCCGCGCCGGCCGCCACATGAACGACGGCACCTTCGGCACCACGGCCGAGGTCGGCGGCCTCGAGCCGGAAGCCGTCGAAGCGATCGAGAACCATCGCTTCGATCCGCTGCGCGACCTGCAATGGCGCAACACCGAGCTCGACTTCCGCTCGGTGCAGACGCTGATCGCCTCGCTGAACGCGCTGCCGCCGCATGCCGCGCTGCAGCGGGTTCGCGAACAGGACGACCAGCTCGCGCTCCAGTCCCTGGCCGCCCACTCGGAGTTCCTGCCCCGCCTGCATTCCCCGAAGCGCGTGAAGCTCCTCTGGGAGGTCTGCCAGGTCCCCGATTTTCGCAAAACGATGACAGAGGAGCACACGAGGCTGCTCGGCCAGCTCTTCTCGCATCTGACGCAGGGCGGCGAACGGCTGCCCGAGGACTGGATCGACAGCCACGTGAAGCGACTAGAGCGCTACGACGGCGACATCGACACCTTGATGGCACGCATCGCGCACGTTCGGACCTGGACCTACATTTCACATCGGCCCGACTGGATTCAGCGGTCGGCACACTGGCAGGAACGCGCGCGGGCCATCGAGGACAAGCTTTCCGACGTCCTCCACCAGCGCCTGACGCAACGGTTTGTCGATAGACGCGCGGCTTTGCTTGTACGAAGATTGCGCGATGAGGGTGAAATGAGCTCGTCAATCGCCGCAGCGGGCGAAGTGACAGTCGAGGGCGAACATCTCGGCCGTGTCGAAGGATTCCGATTCGTGCCGGACGCAACGGAAGGACAGACCGACCAGAAGGCGGTGCTGAGCGCGGCGTTGCGCGCGCTGCGCCAGGATCTGCCGACGCGCCTGCAGGCTTTCACGAACAGCCCGGACGGCGAGATCGTCTTTGACGCGCAGCTGCGCGTCTGCTGGGGCGGCGGTCCGGTGGCGCGTTTGCTGCCGTCAGGCGACGTGCTGGCGCCCAAGGTCGAGGCGATCGCGTCGGACCTGCTCGACGGTCCGGCCCGCGAGGAAGTGCGCAAGCGTGCCGCCACCTGGGTCGAGACGCGCATCCGGCTTGGTCTCAGCGAATTGATGGACGCCCGCGCCACCGCCGAGCTGCCAGCCGGTGCCCGTGGCATCGTCTTCCAGCTCTGCGAGAGCCTGGGCGTGCTGCCGCGTCGCCCGGTCGAGGAGCAGCTCGCCCAGCTCGGCGAGGAGGATCGCAAGGCGCTGGCGCGGCTCGGCGTGCGCGTCGGCGTGTTCTCGCTCTACTTCCCCAGCATGCTGAAGCCGGTACCGATCCGCCTGCGCGCCGGCCTCTGGATGATCGCCAAGAACCGCGAGACGATCCCGCCGTTGCCGGCCGAGGGCCGTACGTCGATGGACCTGCCGCGCGATGCCGATCGCGATTTCTATGCGGCCATCGGCTACGTGCCGCTGGGCGATCATGCGATCCGCGCCGACATGGTCGAGCGGCTGGCCGCGATGGCGCGCCATGCCGTGCGCGACAGCCGCGAAGCCGCGCGACGCCAGCAGCAGCAGCAGGAGAAGAAGCCCGCCGCGCCGAAGGCCGCCGACAGCGTGCCGGCCGCCGATATTCCGGCCGCTCCGTCGGCCGACGAGATCAGCGAGTGGGCGATCGTGGCCGCCGCTTTCGGCGAGAACGAGCCGGCGCCGGCCGCCGAGGCGCAGCCCGAGCCGGTAGTCGAAGCCGCGCCCGAGCCCGACCCCGAGCCTGTCGTCGAGGAGACGGCCGAAGCCGCCCCCGCCGCCGAAGAGGTGAAGGCCGAAGAAGCGAAGCCTGCTGACGACGCCCAGCCTGAGGGCGAGAACGCCGAGGAGGCGAAGAAAGAGCCGCGGCCATTGCCGCCGGGCTGGTTCCGCGCCACGCCGCAGATGATGTCCCTGGTCGGCTGCTCCGAGCCCGAGATGGCCAACGTGCTGCGTGGCCTCGGCTATCGCGTGCACCCGCCATCGGAAGAGAACGGCCCGCTGCATGCCTTCTCGATCAAGCCGCGCTTCGTGCGCGAGCGCGAGGAGCAGCGCGAGCGCCAGCGCCAGCAGGAGCGCGACCGTCGCGACCAGCGTCGGCGCGAACGGCCCGAGCGGCCCAACGAGCGCCAGTTCTTCGCCGACACGCCCCGGCCGCCGCGCGGCAAGGACGACCGGCCCCGCAGCGATGGTCCTCGCAATGATGGGCCGCGCAACGATGGGCCGCGGCCCGATCGCGGCCCTGACCGCAGCAAGGACGGACGTCCGCCGCGCGACGATCGGCGCGGATCGCGCCCGCCGCGCCGCGACAGCGGCGGCCCGGCGCTGCGCCTCTACGCGACGACCGAGACGAAGGGCGACGCGGCGGCCGATTCGCCGTTCGCGAAGCTGCTCGAGCTGAAGCTCGGCGGAAAGAAGTAACCCGGGCCGCCGACGCGCATGCGCCTCGACAAGTGGCTCTGGCACGCGCGCTTCTTCAAGACCCGCTCCCTGGCCGCGCGCTACGTCGAGAAGTCGCGCTGCCGGATCGACGGCCGCCCCGTCGACAAGCCGCACGCGACTGTGGCGCCGGGTATGGTGCTCACCTTCGCCCTGGGCCCGAACGTTCGGGTCGTGCGCGTGGTCGGGCTGGGCGAACGACGTGGTCCCGCGACCGAGGCGCGCACGTTGTATGAAGAGATCGAGTCGCGCTGATTCGTCGGTCTTGCGCGCGCTAGATTCGCGCGTTAAGCACGCGGCCGCCCGAGTGCCGGAGCCCGTATGACCTATGTCGTGACCGAGGCTTGCATCAAGTGCAAGTACATGGACTGCGTTGAAGTCTGCCCCGTGGACTGCTTCTACGAGGGCGAGAACATGCTGGTCATCAATCCGGACGAGTGCATCGACTGCGGCGTGTGCGAGCCGGAGTGCCCGCCCAACGCCATCCTGCCCGATACGGAAAAGGGCCTGGAGAAGTGGCTGGAGCTGAATCGCAGCCTGTCGGTGACCTGGCCGAACATCACCCGCAAGGGTGAGGCGCCGGCCGACGCCGAAGAATTCAAGGACGAGAAAGACAAGTTCGAAAAGTATTTCAGCGACAAGCCGGCGGCGCGCTAGAAAACTCCATTCTCAAGTCTCTAATTGCACCTTTTGCAACAGCCATGCGCTTGTTGCATGGGCAGACCGTTGCCGAAATGCAACATGACCCGCGACTCGGGCCCGAATCTCTGATATAAGGATCGGGCTGGAAGCGGTCCGGGGTTCGGTCTGTCGCCAGCTCGGTGTCCGAGTCGGTATCCGAAAGCAACTTACCGATACGGTCATCGAGCGAGCACACAGGGGAGTGTGCGCGGCAGGTCGCGGTATCGCTGAAAGCGGGGCTAGTTGTGAAGGGACTTGAAATGGCCAAGCCGATCAAGAAGGCAGCGCCGGCTGCCAAGCCGAAGGAATTCGCCTTCGAGAAGGGCGATTTTGTCGTTTACCCGACCCACGGCGTGGGCAAGGTGATCGACATCGAAGCCAAGGAAATTGCGGGCCACAAGCTCGACCTGTTCGTCATCTCGTTCGAGCAGGAGCGCATGATGCTGCGCGTCCCGGTGGCCAAGGCCAAGCTCTCGGGCCTGCGCAAGCTCAGCTCGCGCAAGATCATGGAGAACGCGCTGGTCACCCTGAAGGGCCGCAGCCGCGTCAGCCGCGCCATGTGGAACCGCCGCGCCCAGGAATACGAAGCGAAGATCAACTCGGGCGACCCGGTGTCGATCGCCGAAGTCGTGCGCGACCTGCACCGCAATGCCGGCCAGCCCGACCAGTCCTACAGCGAGCGCCAGATCTACGAGGCGGCCCTGGATCGCCTGGCCCGTGAACTCGCGGCCGTCGAGCGCATCGACAAGGATCTTGCCACCCAGAAGCTGAACAGCGTCCTGCAGAAGGTCGCCTGAGCGAGTCTGGCACGATAAGAGCTGAAAGGCGGCCGACACCCCGATGTCGCGCCGCCTTTTTAATGTCCTGCGTTCTCCCTCACCATGACCTCCGCTTCGATCGCCCGCCTGCGTGACGGCGGCCGCACCTGGGCCCTGGGCGCTCTCGCGAGCGACGACTCGGCGCTGGAACGGTTCTCGGCGATCCTTCTCGAGCGCTGGACGACAGGCGATCGCCTCGTCGTGCTGGGCAACATGCTGGGGGAGGCCGGCAGCCCGACGCGCACGCTCGACCGGCTGCTGTGGCTGCGCCGCAAGCTCCTGGCGAGGCCCGGCGCCGAGGTCGAGGATTTCGTCTTCCTGCGCGGCGCGCTGGAGGAGATGTGGCACAAGGCGCTGCAGCTCCAGTTCGCGATGAGCCCGCTCGACGTGCTCGACTGGATGCTCGCGCGCGGCCTCGCAGCGACCATCGAGGCCTACGGCCACTCGGTCGCCGAGGGCCGCGTGGCCAGCCGCAACGGCCCGCTCGCCATCGCGCGGTGGACCGCCGGCTTGCGCGAACGCCAAGTCTTGCAGCCCGGCCATGCCGATCTGATGAACTCCCTCGCCCGAGCCGCCCTCAGCGCCGACGGCGCCGTCGTCTTCGCGGCCGCCGGCGTCGATCCGACGCGGCCGCTCGCCGAACAGGCCGATGCCTTCTGGTGGAGCAATCAGTCGGACGAGAGCCTCGACGGGAGCCTCGGACGGGCGATCGACGGCGGCTGGCTTGCGGTGCGGCGCGTGATCCGCGGCAGCGGGCCGCCGGGCAACACCGCCCTGGCTGACAGCCGCGTCCTCACGGTCTCCGCCGGCTCACCGGGCCTCGCCCTCCTCGACAGCGATGGAAGCCTGGTGGAGCGGATCGGCCCTTAGGGCACGACCGTCTTGATCTCCTGCCGGCGCGCGAGGTCGGCCGGCACCTGCGCGGCGTTCATCACGAGCAACCGCTCCATCCTGAGGTCCGCATAGGGCAGGCGCGCCGCGAGCTGCGCCGGCGTCGAGCCCGCCGGCGAGACGATCTTCAGCCGATAGGGCCTGAGCGCCGCGGCTTCCGCGACGGAGAGCGAGCGGAAGGTGCGGGCCGCCCTGATCATCGCGTCGATCAGGCGGTCGCGATCGGGACCTTCGGCGACCAGCGCGAAATTGCATACACGGTCGCCGTGCCGGACGATGACGTAGCGCGCTTGCGTCAGGCCGGTGTCGGCGCCGCGCGGCTTGGCGCCGATCGCGGCCTCGGCGCCGTTGATCTCCGTGGCCTGGATGTCGGTGGGCGTCGGCTTGAGCTTGTTGCGCATCCAGTCGTCGAGCGGGCCCGTCACGGGCTGGGCCGTGCAGGTGAAGAGCAGCAGCGAGCGGTCGCGCCCCACGCCCAGCACGCCGTCGCTGTCGTTGAACAGCCGGAACCCTACAGGCGCGGTAAAAGCGAGCCTGAGCACGGGATGGACGAAGGAATTGCCGCGCACGAAGCCTTCGCTCGGCGGATCGTCGACGGAAACGCCATCGATCGCCGCGAAGTAGCCCTTCTGGTTCGACTCTCCCACCGCCCCCGCGGCTCCGAGACCGGTGAGTGCCGCCGTCCGTTCGACGGGGGCGGGATGGGTCGAGGAGGCACTCGGACGGTCGCCGATGTCCGGCGACTCGCCCATGATCTGCGCCTCGAGCGTCGCCTGCCGGCGGAGCCGGTCGATCAGCGACAACATGGCGTCGGTGCGATAGCCCGCCTTGGCGAGATAGCCGATGGCGATGCGGTCGGCCTCGAGCTCCTGTTCGCGCGAGTAGCGACGGAGCGCCAGCAACCCGTCCTGCGCCACGGAGCGGCCGACAGTGACCGAGCCGCTGGTGGCGGCGGCATCGATCGCCGCATCGAGAACGCCCTGGCGAACGCGCGCGCGCTGGGCGGCGTGGCGCTGGACGAGGTGGCCGAGCTCGTGGCCGAGCGCGGCGGCCAGCTCGGCCTCGTCCTCGAGCAGGGCCAGCAGGCCGCGCGTCACGAAGACATAGTTCTGGACGGCGTGCGCGTTGGGGACGGGCGAATCGAGGACGCCGAAACGGTAGGCGCCGCCGATCGCCGAGGCGGTGAGCAGCCGCCGCCCGACGCGGTCGACGTAGCCCTGCAGGGCGGCATCCTGGTAGACTGGGCCGACGATCTTCTCGATGTTGGCCGGCAGGACGATGGTGCCGCTGCCGCTTGCCGCGGCCGCCGAGGTCTGCGGCGAACCGTCCTGCAGGGTGCAGGCCGCGAGACCGGCGAGGAGCGCGCCGAGCGCCAAAATGCGGCGAAAAACC
>SCVT01000682.1 GCA_004296815.1 Reyranella sp.
AGCTTGCAGAAGCGGATCGTCTCGCTCTCGATCTGCTCCTCGCTGCAGAAGATGTGGGCGTCGTCCTGCGTGAAGTTGCGCACGCGCAGGATGCCGTGCAGCGCGCCCGACGGCTCGAAGCGGTGGCACGAGCCCATCTCGGCCATGCGCAGCGGCAACTCGCGATAGCTGCGCAGGCCGACGTTGAAGATCTCGACATGGCAGGGGCAGTTCATCGGCTTCAGGGCGAAGATGCGCTGCGCCGGATCGGCCATGTACTCGCGCAGGCCGTCCTCGTTCTCGCTGAGATACATGTTCTCGCGGAACTTCTCCCAGTGGCCCGACTCTTCCCACAGCTTGCGGTCGACGAGCTGGGGCGTCTTCACCTCGACATAGCCGCCGGCCTCGAGCTTGCGCCGCAGATAGTTCTCGAGCGTGCGCCAGAACGTCCAGCCCTTGGGGTGCCAGAACACCATGCCGGCCGCTTCTTCCTGCTGGTGGAAGAGGCCCATCTCGCGGCCGAGGCGGCGGTGGTCGCGCTTCTCCGCCTCCTCGATGCGCATCAGATACGCCTTGAGGTCCTTGTCGGAGAAGAAGACCGTGCCGTAGACGCGCTGGAGCTGGGCGTTGTTCTTGTCGCCGCGCCAGTAGGCGCCCGACACCTTCGTCAGCTTGAACGCCTTGCCGAGCTTGCCCGTCGAGGGCAGGTGCGGGCCGAGGCACATGTCGAGCCAGTCGCCCTGCTTGTAGACCGAGATCTCCTCGTCCTTCGGCAGCTCGTCGGCCCATTGCGCCTTGAACGTCTCGCCGTGCGACTGGAAGTAGTCCTTGATCTTGGCGCGATCCCACACCGATCGCTCGATCGGCAGGTCGCGGTCGACGATCTCGCCCATGCGCTGCTCGATCCTGGCGAAGTCCTCGGGCGAGAAGGGCTCGGCGCGCACGAAGTCGTAGTAGAAGCCGTCCTCCGTCGAGGGGCCGAACGTGATCTGCGTGCCGGGATAAAGCTCCTGGACGGCCTGGGCGAGCACATGCGCCGCGTCGTGGCGCAGCAGCTCGAGCGCGTCGGGGTCCTTCGACGTGACGATGCCGATCTTGGCGTCGCGGTCGACCACGTGGCCGAGGTCGACCATCTTGCCGTCGACGCGCAGGGCGAGGGCGGCCTTGGCGAGGCCGGGACCGATCGAGGCGGCGATCTCCGCGCCGCTGACCGGCTTGTCGAACTTCCGGACCGAACCGTCCGGCAATGAAATATTGATCATGATGTCCACCAGCTAACGAAATTCCGAACGCAGCTCATCTGCCGACTCCAAAAAGTCGGCGACAGCAGGCCGGGAAGCCGCACAAGTGTGCGCGCCCGGCCGGATCAAGTTCGGACGGTGGTGGTAGCGGCTGGAGCGGTGAAAAACCGGCGTTCCATGCGCCCGGAGATAGTCGCGGGCGTGGCTTGAGTCAAGTTTGAGGGGCCGGCCGTCAGCGGTCGGCCAGGCGGTGGTAGAGGGCCAGAAGCTGCTGATTCGACTGCACCAGCGAGAAGTGGCTGCGCACATGTTCCTGGGCGGCGCGGGCGAGTTCCGCGCGCCGCTCGGTCGAGAGTGAGAGGGCGGCCTGCAGGGCCTCGGCGAGCGCGGCCGGATCGCCCTGCGGCGCCAGCCAGCCCGTGACGCCGGATCGGATCGCCTCGGCCGCACCGCCGCCATCCTCGGCGACGACCGGCCGGCCCATCGCCTGCGCCTCGACCAGGGTGCGGCTGAAGCCCTGGCGGGCGCCGCCGGTCGCGACCACGACGTCGGCCAGCATGTAGGCCGCCGGCATGTCGTCGACATAGGGGCCGATCTGGACGCGGCCCTGCATCCCGGCCTTCACGATCGCGCCCTCGAGCTCCTTCTCGAAGGGCATCGGCTGGCCGGTCGAGCCCAGCAGCAGGCAGAAGACGTCCTCGCGCTCCAGGCGCCTGATCGCCTCGATCAGGATCTTCTGGCCGTTGTCCTCGCCGAAGCGCGCGGGGCAGAGCACGAGATGGGCGCCGTCGGGCACGCGCAGCTCGCCGGCCAGGCGGATCAGCCGGTCGGCGCGCACGATCGCGGGATCGAAGCGGTCGAAGTTCACGCCGGTCGGGATCGTCTCCAGCCGGTCCTCGAGCGTGGGGAAGCGCTGCAGCGCGTCGCGCGCCACATGGCCCGAGACGGCGACGACGGCGTCGGCGCGCGCCTGCCGCCGCTCGACGAAGCGACCGGCGAGATCGCGCGCGATGAACGGACGATGCAGCGTGGCGATCCACTTGATGCCGAGGCGGCGCGCGAGCGCGCGCGCGACCCAGGCGGTGGCGGGCGAGCGTGCCTGCACGACATCGACCTTCGCCTCGCGCAGGCTCGAGGCCAGCTTGCCGGGCAGGGTGAGGCGGCCCCACACCGCGTGGCTGCTCTCGGGCAGCTCAAGATGGCTGGCGCGCAGCCGCAGCAGGTCGGGCACCATGCTGCCGCCGGGCGAGGCGACGATCGCCGAGCCGCCGGCCGCGATCACCGCCTGCGCCGCGTCGAGCGTCGCGCGCGCGAGGCCGCCGCCGGCCAGCGTGGGAACGATCTGCAGGAGAGTGGGTGCGGGCACTGCGATTGCTTTTGCGTTAAACGAGCGGGGAGAGAGCAGGTAACACGGGAGCGCCAACGTGGGTAGAGTTGAGCGATTGCAACGCGGTGACGGCAATACCGTGGCCTACGCGGCGACGCCGGGCCGCGCGCCGACCGTCGTGTTCCTGGGCGGCTTCCGTTCCGACATGACCGGCACCAAGGCGGTCGCGCTCGAAGCCTGGGCGCAGCAGCGCGGCCAGGCCTTCCTGCGCTTCGACTATCTCGGCCACGGCCAGTCGTCGGGAAAGTTCGAGGACGGCACGATCGGCCGCTGGCTCGACGATTCGCTCGCTGCCATCGACCAGCTCACCACGGGCAAGCTCGTGCTGGTGGGATCGAGCATGGGCGGCTGGCTGTCGCTTCTCGCCGCCCGCGCGCGGCCCGAGCGGCTGGCCGGACTCGTCTTGATCGCCGCCGCGCCCGACTTCACCGAGCGCATGCTGCTGAAGGGGC
>SCVT01000683.1 GCA_004296815.1 Reyranella sp.
CAGGGCGCACCGCTCGACAACGTTCGCATCGTCACCGGCTTCCCGCCGGGCGGCACGTCCGACACGCTCTGCCGCCGCGTCGCCGAGGGCATCAAGGGCTCGGCCTACACCAAGGCCGCGATCGTCGAGAACAAGCCGGGCGCCGGCGGCCAGATCGCCGTGCAGTCGATGAAGGGTGCGGCGACCGACGGCAGCGTGCTGCTGCAGACGCCGGCCTCGATGCTGATGATCTATCCGCACATCTACAAGAACCTGAACTACAACGCCTTCACCGACGTGACGGCGGTGTCGCTCGCCTGCACCTTCGACTTCGGCTTCTGCGTCGGGCCGGCGGTGCCCGACAGCGTGAAGACCATTCCGGAGTTCCTCACCTGGGCCAAGGCCAACCCCGACAAGGCGAACTACGGCTCGCCGGCCGCGGGTTCCGTGCCTCACTTCATCGGCGTGCTGCTGGGCCAGGCGGGCGGCATCGAGCTGAAGCACGTGCCCTATCGCGGCTCGGCGCCGGCGGTGCAGGACCTCGTGGCCGGCCAGATCCAGGCGGTCTCTGCGCCGGTCGGCGAGTTCACGCAGCAGGCCAATGCCGGCAAGATCCGCTTCCTCGGCGTCTCGGGCGCCACGCGCAGCCGCTTTGCGCCGAACGTCCCGACCTTCGCCGAGCAGGGCTACAAGGACCTGGTCTTCTCCGAATGGTTCGGCTTCTTCGCGCCGGGCGGGACGCCCGCGCCGGTGGTCCAGAAGGCCAACGGCGCCCTGCGCGCCGCACTCGCCCAGAAGGAAGTGATCGACGGCCTCGCCGTGATGGGCCTCGAGGTGAAGTCCTCGACGCCGCAGGAGCTCGCGACGCTCCTCAAGGAGAGCTACGACCGCTGGGGCCCGATCGTGAAGAAGATCGGCTTCACCGCCGACTCCTGATCAGACCCGTTTGGCGCCGTCGCGCGCATAGGTCGCGACGGCGCGATCGACCAGCGTCTTGCGGTCGATCTTGTTGGTGCCCGCGAGCGGCAGCTCGGCCACGAACCATACCGCGCGCGGATGGGCGTAGGCCGGGCCGTTGTCGAGCGCGTAGCGGCGCAGCGCATCTTCCGTGGGCGTGGCGCCTGGCTTCGGCACGACGAAAGCCACGGGCAGCTGGTACTTGATCTCGTCCGGCACCGGCACGACGCAGGCCTGGGCAACGTCGGGATGCGTGCCGAGCAGCTTCTCGACCTCGCCGGGATAGACGTTCTCGCCGCCGCACTGGAACATGTCGTCGGCGCGGCCGACGAAGAAGACGAAGCCGTTCTCGTCGCGGCGCATCACGTCGCCGGTGTCGTACCAGCCGCCGATCAGGCGCTTCTTCGTGTCGGCCTCGCGGTTGAGATAGCCGGTCATCAGCGCGGGCGTGCGGATGTGCACTACGCCCTCGGTCGGGCCGGTCTCGGCGCCGCCGATGAATTTCACCTCGATGTTCCGGCGCGGATAGCCCAGCGCGCCCGGCGGCGTCGGGATGCCGTCGGGATGCGGGCCGAAGCCCAGCGGGCCGGATTCGGTCGTGCCCCAGCTGTTGGCGAGCTGCGCGTTGGGGAAGAGCCGCTTCATCTGCCCGAAGAACTCCGGCGTCGAAGGCGCCGAGCCGGTCACTGCCGTGGTGACCGACGTGAGGTCTGCCTTGGCGAGCTCCTCGGTCTCGCGCATCACC
>SCVT01000684.1 GCA_004296815.1 Reyranella sp.
TCGGCGTCGCCGGTGGCGTTGGTGATGCCGCTCATCGCCTGCACGGTCACGTCCATGGCCGGCAGGTCGCGGTAGGGGCCGTCGAGGCCGAAGCCCGAGCTGCCGCCGTAGACCAGCCGCGGGTTGAGCTTGCTCAGCACGTCGTAGCCCAGGCCCAGGCGATCCATGACGCCCGCGGCGAAGTTCTCGATCAGCACGTCGGCCTTCTCGACCAGCGCCAGGAACAGCTCCTTGCCGCGCGGCTGCTTGAGGTCGAGGACCACCGACTCCTTGTTGGAGTTCAGCATGACCAGCGGGTAGGGCTCGACCTCGCGCTTGCGGCGCCGCACCACGTCACCCTCGGGCGGCTCGATCTTGAGCACCCGCGCGCCCATGAAGCTGAGCTGCAGGCCGCAATAGGGGCCGTTGTAGATCTGCCCCAGATCGAGAACGAGCATCCTGTCGAGCGGGCGGCGAATGGTCATAAGCTTCCTCCGGCGCAGACCTTAGCGCGAACCGGCGGCGCCTAGGGATCGGAAGCTGGGGGATCGGAAGGGCGTACCGTCATGCGAAGCGACATGGTGTTGGGGCCGCCCGGAATGTGCTCTACGGTCGTTTCGCAAAGGGGAAGAGGGAACCACCGCCAGCCGTGGCCGACGAGACCGTCCGACCGTCCGAAGAAGGCTGGCGCGAGCGCCTCCACCGCGAGGAGCTGAACGGCTTCGCGTTCGCCTTCAAGGCACGCGCCATCGCGCTGGGCGCCGTCGTGCTCTGGGTGGTGCTGTCCGCCTCGCTCGCCCGGCTGCCTTTCCTGCTGGCGGCGGCGGTCATCTTCTTCGGCGTCGGCTGGGTCGCCTACCGCGCCCGCGACCACCGCCACATGCTGATCATCCAGGGCCTGTGCGCGTCCATCGACGTGGCGATCATCGTGCTGGCCAGCCACATGCCCGACGGCGACTGGAACGAATGGGCGCTGCAGACCTGGCTCCGGCGCTCGGCCTTCCTCTATCTCGTGGCCTATGTCGCGAGCAGTGCGCTCACCTTTTCGGTCAAGGTCGTGCTGCTCTCGGGCGCCGCCGCGACGCTCGGCCTCTGCGCCTCGTTCGGCTGGGTGCTTTATGCCGCGGCCCATGTCGACTCGTTCAAGGGCTTCATCTCCGACGGGCCCTACGATCTGCTGCGCCAGCTGATGCAGATCCAGAACGTCGAGCCCTGGGTGTTCATGATGAACCAGGTCGTGCTGCTCGCCATCACCACCGGCCTGATCGCCGGCGCCATCTGGCGGGCCCGTCGCCATGTCGAGCGCGCCGTGCAGGCCGAGGCGCACCGGTCGAACCTCGGCCGTTACTTCTCGCCCCATGTGGTGAGCCGGCTGGCCGAGAACGTGGCGACGCTCGACGGCGGCCGCGCCCAGAACGCCGCCGTGCTGTTCATCGACATCATCGGCTCGACGCGCCGCATGGAGGCCTTCACGCCCGAGCAGGTGATCGAGGCGGTCCGCGCCTTCCACCAGCGCATCGTACCGATCGTGTTCCGCCACAATGGCGCGGTCGACAAGTTCCTGGGCGACGGCGTCATGGCGGTGTTCGGGGCACCGGAGAAGCAGCCCTACGACGCGCGAGACGCCGTGCTCTGCGCCGTCGAGGTGCTCGACACGATCGACCGCTGGAACGCGAGCCGCATGGAGCGCGGCTATGTCGCCACCACCGTGGGCGTCGGCATCCACTACGGCCCGGTGATCCAGGGCAATGTCGGCATCGAGGACCGGCTGGAATTCACGACGCTCGGCGACACGGTGAACCTCGCGAGCCGGCTCGAAGGCATGACGCGCCAGCACGGCGCGGGCATCATGATCAGCCGTGAGACATTGGACGCGGCCGAACGTTCGAACCCGCTGCCGCCCGAGATCAAGGCGCGTTGCCGCGAGCTCGGCTACCTGCCGATCGCGGGCCACGAGGCGCCGATCGACGTCATCGCCATCGACCGACAGAAGGAAACGACATGACTGCCGTGAAGCGCATCGATCCGGGTCCACGCCTCTCCGAGGCCTCGGTCCTCGGCGACCGCATCCATTGCTCCGGCATGGTGCCGGAGGACACCTCGACCGACATAAGCGACCAGGTACGGCAGGTGCTGGGCGAGATCGACTCGCTGCTCGCCAAGGGCGGCAGCGACAAGACGAAGATCCTGACTGCGGTGATCTGGCTCGCCGACATTCGCGACTTCGCCGCCATGAACGAGATCTGGGATGCCTGGGTGGTGCCCGGCCAGACGCCGGCCCGTGCCACGGTCGAGGCCAAGCTGACCGATCCCAGGATGAAAGCAGAAATCATGGTCGTCGCCGCGATCTAGTCTGCTAAGGTCGCCGCCGCGAATTTCAAACGCGCGAATTTCAACGGAGGAGAAGACAATGAGCATCAAGCGCATCAACGCCGGTCCGCGCATGTCGAGCGCCGTCGTTCACGGCAACACGGTCTATCTTGCCGGCCTCACCGCCGACGACACCAAGGCCGACGTGAAGGGCCAGACCAAGCAGATCCTCGACAAGATCGACAAGTTCCTGAAGGAAGCCGGCACCGACAAGTCGAAGATCCTCTCGGCCAACATCTGGCTGACCGACATCAAGACCTGGAGCCAGATGAACGAGGTGTGGGATGCCTGGGTGTCGCCCGGCAACACCCCGGCCCGCGCCACCGTCGAGGCCAAGCTCGCCAACCCGGCGCTCACGGTCGAGATCATGGTGCAGGCGGCTCTCTAGGAGCTTCCTTGCCTCAATAGAAAAGGGCCGGCATTCGCCGGCCCTTTTTGTTTGTCGTCGTCCGAGGCGCTAGTTGATCGGCCCCATGATCTTGCCGGGGTTCATGATGTTCTCCGGGTCGATCGCCTTCTTGATGGCGCGCATCAGCGACATCGCCTCGCCGTGCTCCTCGTAGAGGTACTTGATCTTGCCGATGCCGACGCCGTGCTCGCCGGTGCAGGTGCCGCCGAGGTTCTGAGCGCGGGCGATCATGCGGTCGTTGAGCGCCTCGGCGCGCGGCAGGTAGGTGGGGTCGTCCGGGTTCACCATCATGGTGAGATGGAAGTTGCCGTCGCCGACATGGCCCACGATCGGCGCGTAGAGGCCGTTGGCCACGATGTCCTTCTGCGTCTCGAGGATGCATTCGGCGAGGTTGGAGATCGGCACGCAGACGTCGGTCGCCCACATGCCCCAGCCGGGCTTGGCGGCCTTGGCGGCCCACGCCGCGTCGTGGCGCGCCTGCCACATCTTGCTGCGCTCCTCGGCCTGGTTGGTCCAGGCGAAGCCGCCGCCGCCGTTCTCGGCGGCGATCGCCTGCACCATCTCGGCCTGCTCCTTGGTGCCGGCCTCGGTGCCGTGGAACTCCAGCAGCAGCAGGTTCTGGTTGGGGAGCGTCAGCTTGGAATACTTGTTCACCGTGTCGACGGTCTCGGTGTCCATCAGCTCGATGCGCGCGACCGGAATGCCCGACTGGATCGTCTGGATCACCGTGTTGACCGCGCCTTCGAGGCTCTCGAACGCGCAGGTCGCGGCGACCATCGATTCCGGGATGCCATAGAGGCGCAGCGTCACTTCGGTGATGACGCCCAGCGTTCCCTCCGAACCCACGAACAGCTTCACGAGGTCGTAGCCCGCGCTCGACTTGCGGCTGCGGCGGCCGAGCCGCATCAGGCGGCCGTCCGGCGTCACGACCTGCAGCGACAGCACGTTCTCGCGCATCGTGCCGTAGCGCACGGCGTTGGTGCCCGAGGCGCGAGTGCTGGTCATGCCGCCGATCGAGGCGTCGGCGCCGGGATCGATCGGAAAGAAGAGACCGGTAGCACGGATGTATTCGTTGAGCTGCTTGCGCGTGACGCCGGGCTGCACGACCACGTCGAGGTCGGCCTCGTTCACCTGAAGCACCCGGTTCATGCGGCTGACGTCGAGTGAGATGCCGCCGTTCGGTGCGCTGATATGGCCCTCGAGCGAGGTGCCGGTGCCGAAGGGGATGATCGGCGTCTTGTTGCGGCTGCAGAGCTGCACGATCTGCTGCACCTCCTCGGCCGACTCCGCGAAGACCACGGCGTCGGGCAGGTGCGCCTCGTGATACGAAATGTCCTTGCCGTGCTGCTCGCGCACGGCGTGCGCGGTGCTCACGCGGTCGCCGTAGAGCTTCTTCAGCTCGGCGATGGTGGCGTCGACTCCGGGGGCTTTGATCTGGGCCGTTGCGGCCATGCTGGTTCTCCTAGCGCAGGCCCTGTGGATACGCTCAAATGCCGGCAAAGCCAACCTGAGGAAACGCCCGCCATGCGCGACGTCTATGTGATCGGCGCCTACACGACCGCCTTCAAGAAGCATCCCGGCATGAGCTTCGGCGACCTCGCGCGCGAGGCCTATATGGGCACCCTGGCCGATGCCGGCATGAACAAGGGCAGCGACATCGAGTCGGGCTGGTTGGGCAATTGCGGCATGGGCTTCTGGGGCCAGAACTCGATCCGCGGCCAGGCGCTGTTCCAGCCGCTGGTCGAGGAGGGGCTGTTCCCCGAGCGGGTGCCGATGTTCAACGTCGAGAATGCCTGCGCCACCGCCTCGACCGCCTTCATGGGCGCGTGGAAGGACGTGCTGGCCGGGACGCACGAGCTCTCCTTCTGCATCGGAATCGAAAAACTGTTCAGCCCCGACGCGCCGGAGCGCACGGCCGGCCTGTTCAACCAGGGCTACATCACCAGCCAGCACGATCGGCTGGTCGAGGAGATGAACCGGGTGGGCAAGATGGTGGGCTCGGAGTTCAAGCCGGGCGACGACCGCACCATCTTCATGGACACCTATGCCATGCAGGCCAAGTGGCACATGTGGAAGTACGGCACGACCCAGGCGCAGATCGCGGCGGGCGCGGCCAAGAACCACAATTACGGCGCGCTGAACGAGAAGGCCCAGTACCGCTTCCAGATGACGACGCAGTCGGTCCTCGAGGATCGGCCCGTGTCGTACCCGCTGACGCGCGCCATGTGCGCGCCGATCGGCGACGGCGCGGCGGGCGCGCTGCTCTGCTCCAAGGAATATCTCGAGAAGCTGCCCAAGGAAGTCCGCGAGCGCGCCGTGAAGATCGCGGGCGTCGGTTTCTCCGGCGGCATGTATCGCGAGCTCGACCAGCCCGGCCTGACCCGTGCGGCGGCCGACAAGGCCTACAAGATGGCGGGGCTGGGGCCCCAGGACGTCGACGTCGCGGAGGTGCACGACGCCACGAGCTTCTGCGAGATCTACCAGTGCGAGATGCTGCGCTTCTGCCCCGAGGGCGAGGGTGGCAAGTTCGTCGAGTCGGGTGCCACCGGTCCCGGCGGCAAGCTGCCGGTCAACACGTCGGGCGGCCTCGTCTCCAAGGGCCATCCGGTGGGCGCCACCGGCCTCTCGATGCTGGCCGAGCTCACCACGCAGCTCCGCGGCGAGGCGGGCGCACGCCAGGTGAAGGGCGCGGAAGTCGCACTGGCCGAGAACGGCGGCGGCGTCATCGGTATGGAAGAGGCCGTGGCGTCCGTGGTGATTCTCCAGCGCACTTGAAACTGACGGCCCAATTCCAACATGGTGTCTCCCGGCATAAGAAAAAGGGGAGACACCGGAATGACCATCCGCTTCGACAATCGCGTCGCCATCGTCACGGGCGCAGGCAACGGGCTCGGCCGCGCGCATGCGCTGCTGCTGGCGAGCCGCGGCGCCCGGGTGGTGGTGAACGACCCGGGCGGCGCGGTGGACGGGAAGGGCGGCAACCATGCCGCAGCCGACCAGGTCGTGGCCGAGATCAAGGCGGCGGGCGGCAAGGCCGTGCCCAACTACGATTCGGTTGCCGATCCGAAGAGCGCGGCCAACATCGTGAAGACCGCGGTCGATTCCTTCGGCACCGTCGACATCGTCGTGAACAATGCCGGCGTGCTGCGCGACAAGACCTTCCACAACATGACGACCGAGGATTTCGACTTCGTCGTGAAGGTGCACTTCCTCGGCACGGCTTACGTGACGCACGCGGCCTGGCCGATCCTGCGCGCCAAGGCCTATGGCCGCGTCGTCGTCACCTCGTCGAACTCGGGCATCTACGGCACGTTCGGCCAGGCCAACTACGGCGGCGCCAAGCTCGCGGTCGTGGGCTTCATGAATTCGCTGCGGCTCGAGGGCCAGAAGTACAACATCATGGTGAACGCGCTGGCGCCGATCGCGGCCACGCGCATGACCGAGAGCCTGATGACGCCCGAGGCGCTGGAGCGGCTCCGGCCCGAATACGTCTCGCCGATGGTCGCCTGGCTGTGCAGCGAGCAGTGCCAGCGCACCGGCGACATCTGGAGCGCGGGCGCCGGCTCCTTCGCGCGCATCGAGTATCGCGAGGCCGACGGGCTTCGCGTCGCGGGGCGTGCGCCGACGCCAGAGGACGTGGCGGACAATATCGACAAGATCGCCGACGTCTCGGCCTCCCGGGTGTTCCGCACCTCCGGCGAGGAAGTCGCGGCCGTCGTGAGCGGCTCCTGAGCCGAGCGGCTCCCGCGGACGACCGCCTCGCGCCCGTGGCCGAGTGGCTGCAGCGCGAGGGCCGGCTCGTCCGCACGCCTGCGAGCTTCATCGAGCAGATCATGAACCGCGTGCAGGCGGCGGGCCTGCCGCTGTGGCGCATGTATGTCGGCCTGCAGCTCGTCCATCCGCAGCTCCAGGCCATGGGCTACCTGTGGAAGCGCGGCGAGCCGGTCGAGTCGATCGCCCGCGCCTACGGCGTGCAGTTCACGCCGGCCTATATCGGCAGCCCGCTCAAGGAGGTGCGCGACACCGGCCAGCCCGTGCGCTACCGGCTCGACCGCCTGACCAGGGACCAGCACTCGGTGCTGCACGAGGTCCGCGAGGGCGGCGGCACCGACTACTTCTCGCTGCCCATGCGGATCCGCCGCGACGGGCCGATGCCGGTGGTTGCTTTCGCGACGGACGCCAAGGGCGGCTTCAGCGAGGCCGACATCGACGACCTCACGCGCCTCGTCGACATGATGGGCGCGGTGACCGAGATGCACATCGAGGAGAGCGTCGCCAACACCGTCACCGACACCTATCTCGGCCACCAGATCGGCCAGCGTGTGCTGAACGGCGCGATCCGCCGTGGCGAGGGCGAGGAGATCCGCGCCGTGCTGTGGTTCTCCGACCTGCGCGACTTCACCGGCCTCAACGAGCGCCTGCCGCCCGACCAGGTGCTGGAGCTGCTCAACAACTATTTCCAGCTCGTGGGCGATGCTCTCTCCAAGCACGGCGGCGAGATCCTGAAGTTCATCGGCGACGGCATCATGGGCTACTTCCCGGCCGAGGATGCGCTCTTCATGCCGATGGTGACGGCCGCCGCGCTCGACGCCGCCCGCCAGCTCATCTCCGACGCCGACGCCGCCAACGAGGCGCGTGCCGCCGGCGGCGCCGAGCCGATGCGCTTCGGCATCGGCCTGCATGTCGGCACGGTGACCTTCGGCAATATCGGCACCGAGGACCGGCTGGATTTCACGGTGATCGGCTCGGCGGTCAACCGCGCCTCGCGGCTGGAAGGCCTTACGAAAGCGTTGGGCGTGCGGGTCTGCGCCTCGGCCGAGTTCAACGAGGACTGCCCGCGTCCCATGAAGTCGCTCGGCAAGCACCGGCTGCGCGGCGTGCGCGAGCCCGTGGAGATCTTCACCCTGCAGGACGCGCCGGCCTAGCTCAGACCTGGTTCTTCCAGCCTTCGATCCAGGTGAGGGCTTCCTCGTCGGGCAGCGGCTGCGTCGAGGCGTCGACCTCGAGCCGGTCGCCGACCTTCTTCGCGCCGCAGGTCTCGAGCACCTCGTCGACCTTCTTGCCGGCGCCGCAGAACGTGTCCTGGTAGGTCATGTCGCCGAGCGCAATGACGCCATAGCGGTGGCCCGACAGGTCGGGCTTGTCGCGCTGCAGGGTCTCGACCAGCGGCAGGATGTTGGTCGGGATGTCGCCCGAGCCGTGCGTGGCGCAGACCACCAGCAGTACGTCGTGCGACTGCAGGTCGGCGGTCGTCGCGGCCGAGTCGGTGACGTCGACGGCATGGCCGGCGCCCTTCAGCACGGGCTTCAGCGCGTCGGCCACCATCTGGGCGTTGCCCGATTCGGTACCGACCAGGATCAGGATCGTGGCCATCGCCTCCGGGCATACGGCAGGGCGTGCCGCCATGCGACGCGACCGGATGGCGCGGGGCCCCGAGCCCATGCCAGTCTTCGCCCCCATGGAAGAAACACCCGTCCTGTCTGCCCTCGAGGGCGGCGTCCTGACCCTCACCCTCAACCGGCCGCAGCGGCTCAACGCCATGAGCCCCCAGCTCATCGAGGCTCTGATCGCCGAGCTGAAGCGCGCCCGCGAGGACCAGTCGATCCGCACCGTCCTGCTGACCGGCACCGGCCGCGGCTTCTGCGCCGGCGCCGACCTCGCGGGCCCCGGGCCGGGCGATGCCAAGCCCTCGGGCGAGCGCGACGTCGGCGCCGCCATGGACCGCATCTTCAACCCGCTGATCCGCGCCATGCGCGCGCTGCCCAAGCCCATCGTCGCGGCGGTGAATGGCGTGGCGGCGGGCGGCGGCGCCAACCTGGCGCTGGCCAGCGACATCGTGATCGCGGCCCGCTCGGCCCGCTTCGACCAGGCCTTCGTGCGTATCTCGCTGATCCCCGATCTCGGCGGTACCTGGTTCCTGCCGCATACGGTGGGCGACGCCCGCGCCCGCGCGCTCGCGATGCTCGGCACCTCGGTGCCTGCGGAAGAGGCGAAACGCATGGGCATGGTGTGGGACGTGGTCGACGATGCGGCCCTCATGGACGAGGCCGGCAAGATCGCGCGCAAGCTCGCCGCCGGCCCCACGCTCTCCTATGCCGCCATCAAGGAGGCGATCTCGGCCGCCGCGACCAACACGCTGGACCAGCAGCTCGACCTCGAGCGCGACCGCCAGCGCGAGCTCGGCCGCAGCGCCGACTTCAAGGAGGGTGTCGCCGCCTTCCTCGCCAAGCGCCCCGCCAACTTTACCGGACGGTAGTCATGTCGCTCGTTCTCGTGGCCAAGGACAACGGCCTCGCCACCATCACGCTCAACGCGCCGGACAAGCTCAACGCCGTCTCGCGCAAGATGATCGCCGAGATCAAGACCTGCTGGGAGGAGCTGGCGGCCGACGCCTCGGTGCGCGCCGTGCTGCTGACCGGCGCGGGCCGCGGCTTCTGCGCCGGCGCCGACCTGGCCGATCCCGACCGCGAGGCGAGCGCCACGGCCGACTCGGGCGCCGCCCTCGACAAGTATTTCAATCCGACGATCCGTGCCATGCGCGCGCTGCCCAAGCCCATCGTCTCGGCGGTGAACGGCGTCGCGGCGGGCGTCGGCATGAGCTTCGCGCTCGCCTCCGACATCGCGATCGCGGGCAAGTCGGCGTCGTTCCTGCAGGCCTTCGCGCGCATCGGGCTGCTGCCCGACGGCGGCAGCACCTGGTTCCTGCCGCGCCTGGTGGGCGAGCAGCGCGCCCGTGCGCTCGCCATGCTGGCGCCGCAGATCAGCGCGCAGCAGGCTAAGGACTGGGGCCTGATCTGGGACGTGGTCGAGGACGCGGAGCTGATGAAGACCGCGACCGAGCTGGCGCGCCGCCTCGCCGACGGCCCGACCATGGCGCTGTCGCGCATCAAGGAGGCGCTGGGCCGCGCGAGCGGCAACACGCTCAGCGAGCAGCTCGACGTCGAGCGCGACTTCCAGCGTGAGCTCGGCCGCAGCGGGGATTTCAAGGAGGGGGTCGCCGCCTTCCTCGCCAAGCGCAAGCCCGCTTTCAAGGGCAACTAGGAATCAGGGGAGAGACGCGATGACGACGCCGTTCAAGGAGATCGCCTCGGGGCTCAAGTTCCCGGAAGGCCCCATCGCCATGCCCGACGGCTCGGTGATCCTGGTCGAGATCCAGGCCGAGACGCTGACCCGCGTCACGCCGGACGGCAAGAAGCACGTCGTCGCCAAAATGCCGGGCGGCCCCAACGGCGCCGCGATGGGCCCCAAGGGCAAGATCTATGTGACCAACAATGGCGGCTTCACCTGGCACACGCTGCCCGACGGCCGCACCTTCCCGAGCATCGCGCCGCCCAGCTACACCGGCGGCTCGATCCAGACGGTCGATCCCGAGACCGGCAAGGTCGAGACGCTCTACGACTCCTGCGACGGGCGGAAGCTGAACGGCCCCAACGACCTGGTGTTCGACGACGATGGCGGCTTCTGGTTCACCGACCTCGGCAAGACGCGCGAGCATGTGACCGACCGCGGCGCCGTCTATTACGCCAAGGCCGACGGCTCGAAGATCGAGCAGAAGGTCTTCTCGATGGAGCGTCCCAACGGCTGCGGCCTCTCGCCCGACGGCAAGACGCTGTACGTCGTCGAGACGCCGACCTGCCGCCTCTGGGCCTTCGAGCTGTCCGGGCCGGGCCAGATCAAGGACGCCAAGGGCACCTTCCGCGGCGAGAAGGGCCGTGTCGTCACGGGCCTCGGCGGCTACCAGATGTTCGATTCGCTCGCCGTCGATTCGGCGGGCCACATCTGCGTCGCGACCCTGATCACCGGCGCTGTCTCCGACATCTCGCCCGACGGCAAGTCGGTGACGCAGTACAAGCTCCCCGACGGCATGGTCACCAACGTCTGCTTCGGCGGCAAGGACCTGCGCACGGCTTACGCGACGCTCTCGCTGACCGGCAAGCTGGTGAGCTTCGAGTGGCCGCGCCCCGGCCACCCGCTCAAGTACCTGAACCGCTAGGGCTCAGTCCTTCGCCTGTGCCCGGACCTCGCGGCTGGCGACGACCTTGCCGGCCGCATAGCTCTCGTGATTGGCGACGACGTCGGAGAGCTTGTAGCGGTAGTTCACCATCATCGCGTAGGACTGCTTGAAGCCGTTGGCGCTGGTGTCGGCCAGCCAGTTCAACCGCTCGACGATGGCGCCGTTGCCGAGATGGAAGTGCGCCACGCGGTCGAGCGCACGGCCCTTCTGGTCGGTGTCGGTGAGATAGCGCGCCGCCAGACGCGTCAGGATCGGCCGCAGCGCCTTGTCGATCGCCGGCACCTCCTGCCAGTTCGGCCGCGCGAGCAGCCTAGCGACCGCCGCGGCGCCGCGCGCCTCGGAGGTCACCGGCACCAGCGCGGCGATCTCCTGTTGCGTCAGCGCCTCGTCGCCCTCGGTCTTGAGGCGGCCGTCGATGTAATGGCGGAGGCCCGGGATGGGCGAGAGGGTGGCGAAGTCCTTGATGTTGGGCAGGTCGCGCGCCAGCGTGTCGGCGACCCTCTTGATCAGGAAGTCGCCGAAGCTGATTCCCGCCAGCCCCTGCTGGCAGTTGGAGATCGAGTAGAAGATCGCCGTGTTGGCGTGCTTGGGGTCCTGCGTCTCGTCGCGCGCGTCGAGCAGGCGCTGCACGTTGCCCGCCATGCCGTCGACCAGCGCCACCTCGACGAAGATCAGCGGCTCGTCGGGCATGCGCGGATGGAAGAAGGCGAAACAGCGCCGGTCGGAGTCGAGCCGGTTCTTGAGGTCGCGCCACGAGCGGATCGCGTGCACCGCCTCGTAGTCGACCAGCTTCTCGAGCAGCAGCGCCGAGGAGCGCCAGTCGATGCGCACCAGGTCGAGGAAGCCGACGTCGAACCAGGCGCCGAGCAGGGGGCGCAGGTCTTCGCTCAGCGCCTTGGCGGCCGCGTCGCTCCTGCCGAGCGCCAGAAGCTCGGCGCGCAGGTCGACCACGAACTTCACGCCCTGAGGCACGCCCACGAACTCGCGCAGCAGGCGCACCGCCGGCGGTTCGAGCGCACGGCGCAGCGCGCGGGCCGGCTCCTTGCCGGCGCGCCACTTCTCGACCGCGGCCATCGCTGCTTCGCGCGGCAGGCCGTATTCGTTGGCCAGGATCGTCAGGAACTTCTTGCGACCCGCGGCCGAGAGCGAGAGGTAGACCTGTCCCAGTTCGGCCGCGCGCGCCCGCCGGGCCGTCTCGCCGCCCTTGCCCTCGAGGCAGGCGTCGATGCGGCCGCGCAGCCGCGGCACGTCGTCGTCGGGAAGGTCGGCGCGGATCGGCATGCCCACCACCTCGCGGGCGCCGCGGGCGGTGTCGATGAAGGCATTGCGCAGGCGTTCGAGCGTGCGGTCGACGGTGTTCGATAGGGTCAGGGCCATGCGCCGATTATGTCACGCCAAACGTGTCACTCCAGTGGCGCCGGATGAACGCGGCTTTACCTACGTTTGTTCCAGCGCCCGCCACAGGTACCAGCTCGCCACCGTGCGGTAGGGCCGCCACTTCTCGCCGGCCTTGGCCAGTGCCTCGGGCGTGGGCAGCTTGCGCTTGCCGAAGGCCTTCGCGTAGGCCTTGCGCAGGCTGTAGTCGTCGAGCGGCAGCACATCCGGGCGGCCGAGCCGAAACATCAGGAACATCTCCGCGCTCCAGCGCCCGATGCCTCGCACCTGCACGAGCTTCTCGACCACGGTCGCGTCGTCGAGCGCCAGAGCCTCGTCGAGCGTCGGCAGCTCGCCGCCCGCCACGCGCCGCGCGAGGTCCTGCACCGCCAGCACCTTGGCGCGCGACAGGCCGCAGCCGCGCAGGCGCTCGTCGGGCGTCTTCAGGATGTGGCGCGGCGTGAAGAGGCCGTTGGTCCGCGGATAGAGCGCCTCGACCCTACTGTAGATCGTGGCCGCCGCCTTGTTGGAAAGCTGCTGATAGACGATCGCCTCTGCGAGTGCGCCGAACAGGCTGCGCGAGGCCTTGAGCTCCATGCGGAACGGACCGACCCGTTCGATGATTTCCGCGAGCGCCGGATCGGCCGCCTTGAGATGCCTGACCGCCGCGGCGGGCCGGAAGGCGAAGCCCGTCATCGCGACGCGAAAAGCGGGCCCGCGCCCAAAGCCGGCGCGCCCTCGATCTCGAGGATGCGCCGCTTGGTGGCGACGCCGCCGCCCGCCGAGAAGCCGCCCATCTTGCCGTCGGCCCCCAGCACGCGGTGGCAGGGCACGATGATGGCGATCGGGTTCTTGCCCAGCGCCTGGCCGACTTCGCGCGATTCGTGCGGCGCGCCGATGCGCCTGGCGATCTCGCCGTAGGTCATGGTCTGGCCGGGCGGGATGGTGCGCGCGACCTCGTAGACCTTGCGGTGGAACTCGGGCGCCGCCTCGAGATCGAGCGGTATGTCCTCGAGGCTGACAGGCTCGCCCGCCAGCAATGCCTGCACCCTGTCGAGGGCGCGCTGCACGCCGGCCGGTGGCGTCGTCTCGACGACGCCCGCCCAGCGCCGCTTCACCCGGGCGCGTGTCGCCTCGGCCGTCTTCTCGGGGAGCTGAAGTCCCGCGATGCCGGCGGCGCCCCAGACGAGGCCGCAGGTGCCGATGGGCGTGTCGAACAGGGTGAAGGCCGATGCCGTCATGACGGAATGTTTCTACCTAACCGGTAATCCCGTCAAGTCGGGGAAATCCACCGCAGCGGCGCCTACTGGCGAGACACCGCAGGCTTCGTCGAAGTGCAGAAGATGCTGTCGGCGACGTGCTTCATCGGGGGCAGGACCAGGCTGCATCGGCGCAACAGCTCCGATGCCACCAGGATCGGCTTGTGGGTCGCCTGCATGTATTTCATGTCGACCCACTGCCAGCCGAGCCCGAAGTAGCAATCCACGCTGAGCCTGGAAGGTCCGATGGCGTTCGTGAAGGCGTCGGCGATCTCAGGCGTCGACCAGTACCGTACATCGAACGACTGGGGCTCACGGAACCGGCGGCGGGCCTGGTGATAGAGGCTCCGGATGCCGAGCCAATTGGCCATCTGGATCTTCACGGTGCCGCCCGGCTTCAGGACGTAGGCGGCCTGGCGCAGGGCCTTCTTGGCATCGTCCTTCGAGAAGTGCTGCAGCACGCTGTAGGACCAGACCGTGTCGAAGCTCTCTTCGGCAAACGGCAGCCAGCGCGCGTCGCCGACGACGAACTTGATGTCGAGACCGAGCTGGCGCGCCACCCGGCGCGCCGCCATCGCGCCGCCGAGCGAGGGATCGATGCCGACCGGGCGATAGCCCGCGCGCGCAGCGGCAACGCACCAGCGGCCCCAGTTGCAGCCGAGGTCGAGCAGCCGGCGGCCGTTTCCGGGCGGCAGCTTCATGTCCGGGATGGGGTATTCGGCGAGCGATGCGTCGCCCTTGATGTGGACGTACTGGTTGCCCGAGGTTGCCGCGACCATCATCGACGTCACGGGATCCACGCCGGCGGTGCCGCTCTCGATCATCTCGACGATGCGGGCCTTCTCGTTGTCGCCGATGCCGAGCGACTCGAGATAGTGGTCGGGCGCACGCCGGTCGATGACGTCCTGATCGCCCATCGCGCGATCGATCGACGCGCGGGCGATGCCAATGGTCTGCGGCTTGTCGCGACGCAGCATGACCGGCATGCCGTCGACGACGGGATAGGTCCGGCCGGCTGCCGTGATGAGTTCCGTCCCGTTCCACGAGAGCGACGAATGGTCTATCGGGCAGCGCAGATGATCGAGGTACCAGGGATCCAGATCGGCCATTGTCGCGAGAACGCTCCCCCGGGGATGGGCCGCTTGAGCGCGTGCTACCAGCCATTCCAATCGTTCGGCCGGACCCTGTCCGCAGGACGGGGAAATTGCATGGATCTCCGCACAACACAACCGGCAGGGGCCCCCAGGCCGGCCCGTCATCAAACTGGCACCTACTTTCTGTAGCGTCGTCCGGCTGTTCTGATCCGGAGTCCAGGGATTGATCCATTCGCGGGCCGAGAGCCATGCGCGCCTGACGCAGGCGGTGCGCCGTCATCGTACCCTGTCCCGTGAAGGCCTTCTCGAAAGGCTCTTCGAGCGGCTGTTCCGCGGCCTGGTCTAGACCCAGATCTGGGAAGATCCCGAGATCGACCTCGAGGCACTCGAGCTCACGCGCGACTGCCACGTCGTGGCGATCGCCTCGGGCGGCTGCAACGTGCTCTCCTACCTCACGGCCGATCCCGGCCGCATCACCGCCCTCGATCTCAGCCGCGCCCACGTTGCATTGAACCGGCTGAAGCTCATGGCGGCGGTCCGTCTGCCCTCGTGGGAGGCCTTCTACCGCTTCTTCGGCTCGGCCGATGCCGACGCCAACCTCCGGGCCTACGACCGGCTGATCGCGCCGCATCTCGACACGCAGAGCCGTCTCTATTGGGAGGGTCGCAGCCTCCACCAGTGGGGCGGCCGCCGCATCTCGATCTTCGCCCGTAATGCCTACCGGCACGGCGTGCTCGGCCGTTTCATCGGCGTGGCGCATGTCGCCGCACGCGCTTACGGCGTTGACCTGCGCAAGCTGCTCGGCGCCCGCACTCTGGAGGAGCAGCGCCGCTTCTTCGAGACGGTGCTGGCGCCCCTGTTCGACAAGCCGGCCGTGCGCTGGGCCACCGCGAACCGCCTCTCGCTCTACGGGCTCGGCATTCCGCCCGCGCAGTACGAGGCGCTGGCCGGTGGCCGCGACATGGGCGCGGTTCTGCGCGAGCGGGTCGAGCGGCTGGCCTGCGGCTTCAGCCTGCAGGACAACTACTTCGCCTGGCAGGCCTTCGGGCGCGCCTACGCCGGCGATGCCAGCGGCCCGCTGCCGCCGTACCTGCGACAGAAGGACTTCGACGCCGTGCGCCGCCGCGCCGACAGGGTCGAGGTGATGAACAGGTCGGTCACCGAATATCTCGCCGCCTGTCCCGACGCGTCGCGCGACCGCTATGTGCTGCTCGACGCGCAGGACTGGATGACCGATGCGCAGCTCAATGCGTTGTGGGCCGAGATTACGCGCACCGCGCGTCCCGGCGCCCGCGTGATCTTCCGCACCGCCGCCGAGCCTTCGCTGCTGCCAGGCCGCCTCGAGCCCGCGCTGCTCGATCGCTGGCACTACGAGGAGGAAGCGTCGCGCGCCTTCACCCTGCGCGACCGGTCCGCGATCTACGGCGGCTTCCACCTCTACGTGCTGAAGCCGTGAGCGACTCCGCGCTGCTGATGGACCGGATCTACCGGCAGCAGCGGCATGTCTACGACCTCAGCCGCAAATACTACCTGCTGGGCCGCGACCGGCTGATCGACGGGCTGGCGCTGCCACCCGGCGGCCGCGTGCTCGAGATCGGCTGCGGCACCGCGCGCAACCTGATCGCCGTCGGCCGCCGCCATCCCGAGGCGAAGCTCTTCGGCATCGACATCTCGGCCGAGATGCTGGCCACCGCGCGGCAGCGCCTGGCGCGCAGCGAGCAGGGGGACCGCATCCGCCTCGCCCGCGCCGATGCCACGCACTTCGACCCGGCGATCTTGTTCGGCGTGCCGTCCTTCTCGCGCATCTTCTTCTCCTACACGCTGTCGATGATCCCGGAATGGGAGCGGGCGCTCGGTGAATCCGTGCGCTGGCTGCAGCCCGGCGGCGAGCTGCACCTCGTCGATTTCGGCGGCCAGGAGCGGCTGCCGGGCTGGTTCCGCGGCGGCCTGCGCCGCTGGCTCGCGGCCTTCCACGTGGCGCCCCGCGACGGGCTGGAGGCGGCGCTGGCCGGCCTGCCGGTCGAGGTCCGTGTCTTCGATCGCCCGCATCGCGGCTACGCGCAGTACGCTGTCTGCCGGCGCTTGACGGCCTGACTTTCCTAGGATAGGAAATAGACGATCTCCAGAGCGGACGCATGTTCGCGTCCACGGTCTTTCTTTATGTCCGGTAGGGAAGTGAACTCGAAAATGTCCGCTTTTGCCGGACATGCCAGCGGGCCGGACATTGCCGAAAGCGCTGCGGGATCAACGGCGTAGAGACTATGTCCGCTGTCCGGAACTCGCGCGCTAGCGTCCGGGAAAATGTCCGGTGTCCGGGCTCGTGCCGCCCGCATGGCCCCTCTGTCCGCAAGGCATTGGCAGGGTCCTGGGGCGGTGCTACGCGGACACCGATGAATTGAGTTGGGAGTACCCAAGATGACTGACGCCTTTATCTGCGACGCGATCCGCACCCCCGTCGGCCGCTACAATGGCGGCCTCGGCGCCATGCGCGTGGACGACCTCGCGGCCCATCCCATCAAGGCGCTGATGCAGCGCAACGCCAACGTGGACTGGGGCTCGGTCGACGACGTGATCTACGGCTGCGTGAACCAGGCGGGCGAGGACAATCGCAACGTCGCGCGCATGGCGGGCCTGCTTGCGGGTCTCCCCGTGGAGGTGGCAGGCGCCACGGTGAACCGTCTCTGCGGCTCCGGTCTTGAAGCAGCCGGCCACGCGGCGCGCGCCGTGAAGCTCGGCGAGGCCGACATCATGATCGCCGGCGGCGTCGAGGGCATGACCCGTTCGCCCTACGTCATGGGCAAGCCCGAGAGCGCATTCGACCGCTCGATGAAGCTCGAGGACACGGTGCTGGGCTGGCGCTTCATCAACCCGAAGCTCAAGGCCGCCTACGGCGTCGACCCGATGGGCCAGACCGCCGAGAACGTGGCGCAGGAGCACCAGATCAGCCGCACCGACCAGGACGCCTTCGCCTATCGCAGCCAGCGCCGCTGCAAGGCCGCGCAGGAGCGCGGCTTCTTCGAGCGCGAGATCGTCAAGGTCTGCGTCAAGAAGGGCAAGACCGAGGTGATCGTCGAGAAGGACGAGCATCCGCGCGGCGACACCACGATGGAGACGCTCTCCAAGCTGCCGGCGGCGTTCCGCGAAGGCGGCTCGGTGACGGCCGGCAATTCCTCGGGCCTGAACGACGGCGCCTGCGCCA
>SCVT01000685.1 GCA_004296815.1 Reyranella sp.
GGCATAGACCTCGGTGAAGGCGTGCAGCTTGCCGTCGGCCTTGGCGATGCGCGCCAGCAGGGCGTCGACGATCTCGCGCGAGGAGAACTTCCTGGCGGCGAGGCCGGCCGAGAGCTCGGTGAGGGTGTGGTCGTGGAGGCTCATCAGTAGGTCGCCCTTAATACGTTGCTCGGCCGCCGGAGAGATCGAACGCGGCACCGGTCGCGAAGGTGCAGAGCGGCGAGGCGAGCCAGGCCACCATCTCAGCGACCTCCTCGACCTGGCCAAAGCGGTTCATCGGGATCTTGGACAGCATGAACTGGATGTGCTGCTCGGTCATCTGGCTGAACAGCTCGGTCTTCACCACCGCCGGTGCCACGCAGTTCACCAGCACGCCCGACGTAGCAAGTTCCTTGCCGAGCGACTTGGTGAAGCCGATGACGCCGGCCTTCGATGCGGAATAGGCCGACGCGTTCGGATTGCCTTCCTTGCCGGCGACCGAGGCGATGTTGACGATGCGGCCCCAGCCGCGCTTCACCATGCCCGGCGTCACGGCGCGGTTGCAGAGGAAGACGCCGGTGAGGTTGATGTCGAGCACCTGCTTCCAGGCGTCCACCGAGTAGTCGACCACGGTGGCGTTGGGGCCGGTGATGCCGGCGCTGGCGACCAGGATGTCGGGGGCGGCGAGGTCCTTCTCGGTCCTGGCCAGCGCCTCGGCGACCGAGGCCTCGCTGGTGACGTCGACCTGGACGGCGAGGGCGCCGGGGAGCGCTGCCGCCGACTGCTTCGCGCGGTCGAGGTCGCGGTCCCACAGCGCCACGCGGCCACCGCCCGAAGCAATCTTCACGGCGCAGGCGAGCCCGATGCCGCGGGCGCCGCCGGTGATCGCGGCGGTCCGCCCCTTGAACAAATCGGACTGCATGGCTTCCTCCCAAACGCTTGAATTATCTCGCTATTCCTACCATATCGGCGCACCGGTCCATCCGCTACACTGACCGTTCAGCGTTTCCTCCGTGTTTCCGGGAGTTTCATGCCTTCGCCTGTACCGGCGTCGATCGACGCCACCGTCGAGCTGCTGAAGGGCGGCGACTATATCGCCGACCGCAGCCTCGCCACCGTGCTCTATCTCGCGCTCAAGCTCGGCCGGCCGCTGTTCTGCGAGGGCGAGGCGGGCGTCGGCAAGACCGAGATCGCCAAGGTGCTGGCGAGCACGCTGAAGCGGCCGCTGATCCGCCTGCAGTGCTACGAGGGCCTCGACGTCGCGTCGGCGGTCTACGAGTGGAACTACGCGCGCCAGATGATCGAGATTCGCCTTGCCGAGGCGCAGGGCGTGCACGACCGCGGCCAGATCGCCGCCGACATCTTCAACGAGCGCTTCCTGATCCGCCGCCCGCTGCTCGAGGCGCTGCAGCCCCATGCCGAGGGCGCACCGATCCTGCTGATCGACGAGCTCGACCGCACCGACGAGCCGTTCGAGGCCTATCTGCTCGAGGTCCTGTCCGACTTCCAGGTGACGATCCCCGAGCTCGGCACGGTGAAGGCGGCTGAGACGCCGATCGTGATCGTGACGTCCAACCGCACGCGCGAGATCCACGACGCGCTGAAGCGGCGCTGCTTCTATCACTGGGTCGACTATCCGGACCTCAAGCGCGAGCTCGAGATCCTGAAGGTCAAGGCGCCGGGCGCCAGCGAGCGGCTGTCGCGCCAGGTCGTGGGCTTCGTCCAGGAGCTGCGCAAGCTCGACCTGTTCAAGGCGCCGGGCGTGGCCGAGTCGATCGACTGGGCGACGGCGCTGTCGGAGCTGAATGCGCTCGACCTCGATCCGCGGACGATCAACGACACGCTGGGCGTGTTGCTGAAGTACCAGGACGACATCCAGCGCCTGCAGGGCTCGGAAGCGGCCGAGATCCTGCGCAAGGTGAAGTCCGACATCGCCGCGCAGCCGCTCGGCTGAGCGCAGAGCGATGGACGCGCTGCCGGAACCGTCGGCCGCCCCGGACCCGCGCGGCGGCAAGCTCGCCACCAACATCGTCCACTTTGCGCGGACGCTGCGCACGGCCGGCCTGCGCGTCGGACCGGGGCAGGTGCTGCGCGCCGTCGAGGCGGTCGAGGCCGCCGGCCTGAAGAAGCGCGACGACTTCTACTGGACGCTGCATTCGGTGTTCGTGAACCGCCGCGACCAGCGCGATATCTTCGATCAGGCCTTCCACGTCTATTGGCGCAATCCGCGTCTCCTCGAGAAGATGATGGAGATGCTGCTGCCGCAGGTCGGCGTGCCGGCGGCTCCCGAGGACCGCAAGCAGCTCAGCCGGCGCCTGCAGGAGGCGCTGCAGCCGGGCCGGGGCGAGGCGCCGGAGAACGCCGAGGAGCCGCCCGAGGTCGAGGTCGAGGCGACCTTCACCGTCTCCGACCGCGAGATCCTGCAGCATCGCGACTTCGAGCAGATGTCGCAGGCCGAGATCGACGAGGCGCTGCGCGCCATCGCGCGGCTGCGGCTGCCGGTGCCGGAGCGACGGACGCGGCGCTACCAGCCGGCACGGCGCGGCGCGCGGATCGACTTCCGCGCGACGCTGCGGCGGGCGCTGCGGCCGGAAGGGCTGATCGAACTGCGAAAGCGCGAGCCGCGCCGCCGGCCGCCGCCGCTCGTCATCCTGTGCGACATCTCCGGCTCGATGGCCCGCTATACGCGGATGTTCCTGCATTTCATGCACGCCATCACCAATGACCGCGACCGGGTGCATTGCTTCACCTTCGGCACGCGCCTCTCCAATGTGACGCGATCCCTGCGTTATAGGGATGTGGATATAGCGCTGGCCAAAGCCTCCGCGCAGGTGGAAGATTGGTCCGGCGGGACGCGCATCGGCCAGGCACTGCACGAGTTCAACAACAAATGGTCGCGTCGCGTGCTGGGACAGGGCGCCGTGGTCCTGCTGATCACCGACGGGCTCGACCGCGAGGGCGCATCGGGCCTGACTGAGGAAATGGAACGGCTGCATAAATCCTGCTCACGCCTGATCTGGCTGAACCCGCTCTTGCGGTACGGCGGCTACGAGCCCAAGTCTCAGGGCAACAAGGCCATGCTGCCGCACGTCGACGAGTTCCGGCCGGTGCACAATCTCGAGAGCCTGGCAGGGCTCATCGCGGCATTGGGCGAACGGATCGCCGGCGCCGACCGGCGCCTGGCGGGATGGCAGACCGAGCTTCGCAAGGAGTAGAGACCATGAGCGACGCATTGGAAGTGCTGGATCAGGTCGGCAAGTGGAAGGCGGGCGGCAAGGGCGTCGCCATCGCCACCGTGATCACCACCTGGGGATCGTCACCGCGGCCCGTCGGCAGCCAGCTCGGCGTCGACGATGCGGGCAACATGGTGGGCTCCGTGTCGGGCGGCTGCATCGAGGGCGCCGTCGTCAAGGAAGCGCTCGACGCGATCAAGGACGGCAAGCCGCGCCTGCTCGACTTCGGCGTCACCGACGAGCAGGCCTGGGACGTGGGTCTCGCCTGCGGCGGCAAGGTCCAGGTCTTCGTCGAGAAGGTGAACTGATCCCATGAAGATCGAGACCCTGGCGGCCCTGCAGGACGCGCGCGCCAAGCGCCGCGCCGTGACGCTTGCGACGCGGCTCGGCGATGCGGCCGAGGCGCTGATCTACAAGGACGGCGCGACCGGTCCGCTGGCAAGTGATCCGGCGATCGTCGCCGCGGCGCACGGCGCCATGGCGATCGGGCGCAGCGAGACGGTCGAGATCGGTGGGCAGAAGATCTTCCTCAACGTCTATGTGCCGCCGCCGCGCCTCATCATCGTGGGTGCGGTGCACATCGCGCAGACGCTGGCGCCGATGGCCGCCATGCTCGAGTTCGACGTGACGGTCGTCGATCCGCGCGGCGCCTGGGCGACCAGCCAGCGCTTTCCGGGTGTGAAGGTGATCCAGGACTGGGCCGACGAGGCCTTCCAGGCGATGGGGCTCGACGTGTCGACCGCCGTGGTGACCTTGACGCACGATCCCAAGCTCGACGATCCGGCGCTCGAGTCGGCGCTGAAGTCGGATGTCTTCTATATCGGCGCACTGGGCAGTCGGCGCACGCACGCCAAGCGCAAGGAGCGGCTGGCCGAGGTCGGCATCACCGACGAGATGTTCGCCCGCGTGCACGGGCCTGTTGGTCTGAACATCGGCGCCAAGTCGCCGGCCGAGATCGCGGTCTCCATCCTCGGCCAGATCGTCGAGGTCCGCGCACGCCGCATCGAAGCGCTCTCCGCTCCCAAGGTCGCCGCGGCGTGAAATTCGGCGACACACCGATCGACGAGGCCACGGGCGCCATCCTGGCGCATAGCTGGCGCGCGAGCGGCGTGAACTTCTCCAAGGGCCGCGTGCTCTCAGGCGAGGACGTCGAGAAGCTGAAGGCCGCCGGCGTCTCCTCGATCGTGGCCGCACGCCTCGACCCGGACGAAGATCGGAAGAGC
>SCVT01000686.1 GCA_004296815.1 Reyranella sp.
CCGAGATTGGCGCGCACCGGCAGCTCCACGCCGGCGAGCTTCATCACGGTCTGGCCGAGCTTGGGCGCCGTGCAGGGCGTTGCGGGTGCGAGGATCACGTCGACCTCCTCGAACAGCTTCAGCACGTTGGCGCGGTACTGGCGGCGGAAGCGCTGCGCCTTGACGTACCAGGCACCGGGCAGCAGCGCGCCCGCCATGAAGCGCTCGCGCGTGTCGGGATCGAAGTCCTGCGGCCGCGTCCGCAGCCGCGGCAGGTGGAGCTGCGCGCCTTCGATGGCGGTGATGATGTAGGCCGCCGCCCGTGCCGCCGCAGCCTGCGGCAGCACGACGGTCTTGGTGGCGCCCAGCGCCTTGGCGACGGTGGCCACGGCCTCGAACGCCTCGGGCTCGCCGCCCTTGGCGAAATAGTCGCCGGCGATGGCGATGCGCAGGCCGCCGATGCCGTCGGCCAGACGCGGCAGCGTCGGATCGGCCGTCCTGTCGGTGCAGACCGGATCGTCAGGATCCCAGCCCTGCATGGCGTCGAACGAAAGCGCCAGGTCCTCGGCCGAGCGCGCGAGGGGGCCGAGATGGTCGAAGGCGTCGACGAAGGGAAACGAGCCGGCTCGGCTCAGCCGCCCGTAGGTCGGCTTCAGCCCGAACAAGCCGCAGAGCGAGGACGGCACGCGGATCGAGCCGTTGGTGTCGGAGCCCAGCGACAGCGGCACCTCGCCCGCCGCCACGGCGGCGCCCGAACCGCCGGAGGAGCCGCCGGTCATGCGCCCGAGATCGCGAGGGTTGCGCGAGGGGCCGTAATGGGCGTTCTCGCCGGTGAAGTCGTAGGCGTATTCGCCCATGTTGAGGCCGCCCACCAGGATGGCGCCGGCCGCCTCGAGCTTGCGTACCAGCGCGCCGTCACGGGCCGCCTTCGGTCCATCATTATTGATCTTGGAGCCGGCCCGCGTCGGCAGTCCCTTGATATCGAACAGGTTCTTCACCGCGAACGGCACGCCCAGCAGCGGCCCGCGATGCAGGCCGGCATCGATCTCGGCGGCACGCTGCTTCGCGCGCTCGGCCACGATGTCGGTGAAGGCGTTGACCGTGGGCTCCGACGTCGCGATGCGCTTCAGCGTGGCGTCGATCACGGCGGCGGCCTTGACCTTGCCGCTCATCACCGCGCCCGAGATCTCGGTCGCCGTGGCTTCCTTGGAAAGCGGATCGCTCATGGCCGGAACACCGGGGCGGTCATCAGCTCGTCCTCGAGTTCGATCTCGAGCAGCGGCCTGGCGATCATCAGGGAACGCTCGACGTTCAGGATGACGTTGGCGCGGTACTCCGGTGCGATCGCGAGACCGATCGCCTTCGCCCCCTCCTCGACCAGACGCGCAACGTCGGGCTTGTCATCAGCCATGTCGTTTCCTCTCGTTCAGGCGAAGTGGCAGGCAACCTGCCGCGCCGGACCCGCCGGACGCAAGACCGGCATCTCCTCGGCGCAGCGCGGATTGCCGTCGGGGCAGCGGCCGTAGAAGCGGCAGACCCGCGGATCGGGA
>SCVT01000687.1 GCA_004296815.1 Reyranella sp.
CAGCCAATCTGATTTCGGCCGCGGGGGGCGATTCCCGCGCCGTCCACAAGGCCGTCGAGGCCAACCTCGCCAAGCAGCCCAAGGTCGAAGGCCAGGGCGCCGGCCAGATCTACATGGCGCCCGAAACGGCGCGTCTGTTCGACCAGGCCGAGGCGATCGCCGACAAGGCGGGCGATTCGTTCGTCACGGTCGAGCGCATGTTGCTCGCCCTGGCGCTCGCCAAGGGCACCGAGGCGGCCGATGCGCTCGCCAAGAGCGGCGTGAAGCCCCAGGCGCTGGAGAAGGCCGTGCAGGACCTGCGCAAGGGCCGTACCGCCGATTCGGCCTCGGCCGAGGGCAGCTACGACGCCCTCAAGAAGTACGCGCGCGATCTCACGCAGGCAGCCCGCGACGGCAAGCTCGACCCGATGATTGGCCGCGACGAGGAGATCCGCCGCACCATCCAGGTGCTGAGCCGCCGCACCAAGAACAACCCGGTGCTGATCGGCGAGCCCGGTGTCGGCAAGACCGCCATCGCCGAGGGCCTGGCGCTGCGCATCGTCAACGACGACGTGCCGGAATCGCTCAAGGGCAAGAAGCTGATGGCACTCGACCTCGGTGCGATGGTCGCCGGCGCCAAGTATCGCGGCGAGTTCGAGGAGCGACTGAAGGCCGTTCTGTCGGAGATCTCCGCGGCCGAGGGCGACATCATCGTCTTCATCGACGAGCTGCATACGCTGATCGGCGCCGGCAAGGCCGATGGCGCCATGGACGCGTCCAACATGCTGAAGCCCGCGCTGGCGCGCGGCGAGCTGCATTGCGTCGGCGCCACCACGCTCGACGAGTACCGCAAGCACATCGAGAAGGATGCAGCGCTCGCGCGTCGCTTCCAGCCGGTGTTCGTGGCGGAGCCCACGGTCGAGGACACGATCTCGATCCTGCGCGGCCTCAAGGAGAAGTACGAGCTGCATCACGGCGTACGCATCGCCGATGCCGCGATCGTGGCCGCGGCGACGCTGTCGAACCGCTACATCACCGACCGGTTCCTGCCGGACAAGGCGATCGACCTGATGGACGAGGCGGCGAGCCGCATCCGCATGCAGGTCGACAGCAAGCCGGAGGAGCTCGACGAGCTCGACCGTCGCATCATGCAGCTCAAGATCGAGCGCGAGGCGCTGAAGAAGGAAAGCGATGCGGCGTCGCGCGACCGGCTGGAGCGGCTCGAGAAGGAGCTGAGCGAGCTCGAGCAGAAGTCGGCCGGCCTCACCGCGCAGTGGAAGTCGGCCAAGGACAAGCTCGCGGACTCCCAGAAGATCAAGGAGCAGCTAGACAAGGCGCGCTCCGAGCTCGATGCCGCGCAGCGCAAGGGCGAACTCGCCAAGGCGGGCGAGCTCGCCTACGGCGTGATCCCCGACCTCGAGAAGAAGCTCAAGGAGGCCGAGGGCCACGAGGTGGCGGGCGGCAAGGGCGTGAAGGAAGAGGTCACGCCCGAGGACATCGCCGCCGTCGTCTCGCGCTGGACCGGCGTGCCGGTCGACAAGATGCTGGAAGGCGAGAAGGCCAAGCTGCTCCGTATGGAGGAGAAGATCGGCAAGCGCGTCATCGGCCAGGACGAGGCCGTGCGGGCCGTCGCCAATGCGGTGCGTCGCGCGCGCGCGGGCCTGCAGGATCCGAACCGTCCCATCGGCTCGTTCCTGTTCCTCGGCCCCACCGGCGTCGGCAAGACCGAGCTCACCAAGGCGATCGCC
>SCVT01000688.1 GCA_004296815.1 Reyranella sp.
GCGGCGCGCGAGAGCATCGGCTCGACCGGCATCGCCGCCATCGTCCGCCAGGAAGTGGCGCCGCTCCGGCCCGACCTCGTCATCTATTACGAAGGCGGCAACCAGTTCGACCTCGGCACGCTTGTGCGCGACCCGCCTCGTCCGCCCGCGTCGGAAGAACGTGCGCGGCCCGGCGCGGTCGCCGGCGTGCTGCAGCAGGCGGCGACCTATTCCGCGCTCGCCCGCCGTGTGCAGGCCACGACCGGGCTTCTCGATCAGCCGGCCGGCGGCAGCGAACGGCCGAAGCCTGCGTACACGATCGACTGGCCATCGGGCCTCGACGAGAACGCTCCCGACATCTCGCGCCCCGACCTGCCGGTGAACCTCAACACCATCCTGCGCGACTTGGAGCAGATCAGGACCGATGTCGCGGCGGTCGGCGGCGAGCTGGCCCTCTCATCCTTCATCTGGATGGTGCGCGACGGCATGGTCCTCGACCGGGTGCGCCACCGCTACCTGCTCGAGCAGCTCAACGGCCAGTACTTCCCCTTCACCTACCGCGACCTCGAGCGCCTCGCCGCCTTCCAGAACCGCGTCTTCGCGGCCTACGCGCGGGCGAACGGGCTGCCGTTCCTCGACGTGGCCACGGCGATGCCCTTCGATCCGAACTTCTTCTTCGACGCGGTCCACAAGACCTATCCAGGCGAGCGCATGCAGGCCTGGGTAACCTTCCTCCTGCTGGTACCGTTGATAGAGCAGCGGCTGGCGAGCGGCGCGTGGCCCAAGCAGGTGCCGAGGATGGACGGCAGTCATCCAGCCTTCGCGGTTCCGCCACGCCTCATCACGGTCGATTGCCGCAACGGCCGCAGGTCCTGAGGACCTACTTCGCGCCCTTGGTTTCCTGCAGGTAGTCGACGATCGCGCCGACGTTGCCCTCGGCGACCGGCGCCTTGTAGGCGTGGATCATCTTCTCGACGATCCCGGTCCAGGCGACCTTCGAGAGGTCGGGCTGCGTCAGCACCATGCCGGCGGAATGGCAGGACAGGCAGTTGGCCGCGATCGCATCGGCTTTGGCGCCGCCGGGAAAGGCCACGTCGCTGGTCGGCAGCTCGACCGACACCGACTTCAGCACGAATCCCGTCGTCGCCGCAGGAACGGACGCCGGAGGGACGTAGCTCGTCGAAGGATGGCCGATCAGCGCGAGCGTCAGGCCCGCGACCACTGCGACGCCGAAGCCCAGGGCGGCACCGTTGATCTCCATCGTCAGGACGCCTTCACGTGCAGCGTCTCGATGCCGTTCAGCATGAAGGCGCTGGGATTCCAGGTGTTCTTCGCCGGCTGCGCCAGCCCGTCGTCGTTCGTGCAGCGCACCATCAGCGCGATGTCGCCGGCCGCGGGCGTCACCTCGGCCTGCCACAGGCGGAAACTGTACTTGCCCTCGTCGCGGCCGAGCATGGACGGCATCCAGCTCTTGCCGCCGTCGACGGAAAGATCGACTGCCTTCACCCCGGTCGTGCCGCCGAAGGCGATGCCCCGCACCAGCGTCTTGGCGCCGGCCTTCAGGGTCGCGCCCTCCTTGAGGTTGGTGACGAAGGAGCGTGGCACCATCTTATTGATCGGTACCATGGCAACGCCGGTCTGCCCGGGCGTCATGTTCGCGCCCGGCGTATCGGGGATCAGGTAGGCATTCTTCGTCCAGAAGGACTCGTCCGGCGTGGCGAGCACCTCGATCCGGCTCAGCATTTTCACCCAGTAGGTCGCGTACCAGCCGGGCA
>SCVT01000689.1 GCA_004296815.1 Reyranella sp.
CGTCGAGCGACACGTTCTGCACGATCATATCGACGTTGATGTTGGCCTCGGCCAGCGGGCCGAAGATCGCCGCGGCGACGCCGGGCCGGTCGGGCACGTGTGTCACGGTGATCTTCGCCTCATCCTTGGCGAAGGCAATGCCGCTCACGACGGACTTCTCTAGTCCCTGGGCCATGATCTCTTCCTCGTCCACAACCAGAGTTCCGGGCAGGTCGCTGCCGAGCGCCTCGTCGAACGACGACAGCACCTGCACCCGCACATGATGGTTCATCGCCAGCTCGACGGAGCGCGTCTGCAGCACCTTCGAGCCGAGCGAGGCCATTTCGAGCATTTCCTCGTAGGTCACGCGATCGATCTTCTGCGCCTTCTCGACGATCCGGGGATCGGTCGTGTAGACGCCGTCGACGTCGGTGTAGATGTCGCAACGATCCGCCTTGAGCGCGGCCGCCAGCGCCACCGCCGAGGTATCCGAGCCACCGCGGCCGAGCGTCGTGATGCGGCCTTCCGGCGAGACGCCCTGGAAGCCCGGCACGATCGGCACCTCGCCGGCGGTCATGGTCTTGGCCATCTCGGTCGTGTCGATCTCGACGATGCGGGCCTTGGCATAGGCGGCATCGGTCTTGATCGGAAGCTGCCACGACACCCAGGAGCGCGACTTCACGCCCTCCTGCTGCAGCGCCATGGCCAGGAGCCCGATCGTGACCTGCTCGCCGGTCGCCACGACGACGTCGTACTCGCTCGGATCATGCAGCGGGGCGATCTCGTTGACCCACTTGACGAGCTGGTTGGTGGCGCCCGACATGGCGGAAACCACGACCGCGACCTCGTTGCCGCGCAGGACCTCGGCCTTCACCTTGCGGGCAACGTTCTTGATCCGGTCCGTGTCGCCGACCGAGGTACCGCCGAATTTCAGAACGATGCGCGCCATGAAGCCACTCGAAGGGGAAGTCCTTGCCCGGAAAGCGGGCTATAGACACCGACGGCGCCATATGGGTCAAGGGTAGCCATGGTCGAAACCGCGCATAGCCACGCTTCGAGTACGGTCGATCCTGCCGAGGTCGAGCGCTTCTCGCGCATCGCCGACGAATGGTGGGATCCCGCCGGCAAGTTCGCGCCCCTGCACCGGCTGAACCCGGTGCGGATCGGCTACGTACGGGACCGCGCCGCGGCCCACTGGCAGCGCGAGGCGCTCTCGGGACATCCGCTGGAGGGCTTGTCGGTGCTCGATATCGGCTGCGGCGGCGGCCTGCTCAGCGAGCCCATGACGCGGCTCGGCGCCCGGGTGACCGGGGTCGACGCCTCGGCGCGCAACATCGCGGTGGCCTCGCTCCATGCCGAGCGCCAGGGCCTCGCCATCGACTACCGCCAGGGCACGGCCGAGGCGTTGGCATCCGACGGTGCCCGCTTCGACGTTGTGATGGCGCTGGAGATCGTAGAGCACGTCTCGGACGTCGACCTCTTCCTGCGCTCGTGCGGGCAGATGGTGAAGCCCGGCGGGCTCCTGTTCCTCTCGACCCTCAACCGCACCGCCAAGGCCTGGGCGCTGGCCATCGCCGGCGCGGAATACGTGCTGGGCTGGCTGCCCCGCGGCACCCACGACTGGAAGAAGTTCCTGAAACCCTCGGAAGTCGCGCACGGCCTGCGGACGGGCGGCATCGAGACCGACGACATCGTGGGCGTGGTCTACAGCCCGCTCAGCCGCCAATGGTCCCTGAACAAGGGCGACCTCGACGTGAACTACATGCTGTCAGGAGTCCGTCGCTAGCTCAGGCGCGTGGCCTCGCGTCCGGCACGAGGCGGTAGAACCAGATGCCCGCAAGCAGCGAGACGATCAGCCAGCCGAACACCGCCTGGTAGGCGAGCGGCGGCGCCACCTGCGCGTCGCCACGCAGCAGCTCGACGAGGAAGCCGGTCGCCTGGTTCATGAAGTAGGCGCCGACCATGACCGCGGTGTTGAGCGTGGCGAGGCCGCGGCCGGCCAGGCGTTCGGGAAAGCTGAAACGGACATGGGTGTGCAGCACCGCGATCGTGCCGCCCGTGGCGCTGAATAGGCAGAGCGCCAGGGTCGCGAACCACAACGGCCAGTCGCCGTGCAGCGCGAGCGGCAGCAGCGCCACGATCATCACCACGACCAGCGCGATCACGACGCGCTTGCGGCTGTTGAAGCGCTGGTCGAGTGAGCCGATCAGGAAGCTGAACGGCACGGCGATCGCCGTCATGGCCAGCAGCACCCAGCTCCGGTCGGCGAGGCCGAGCCCGTAAACGTCGTTGAGATAGGGCCCGCCCCACAGGCTCGCGATGGTGGCCTGTGCCGGATAGACGACGAACTGGATGGCGACCAGCGGCCACAGCGACTTGTGGCGCATCACGTCGCGCAAGCCGGCCATCACGCTGCTGAGCGATTCGCCGGCCGAGTCGAGCGGCTTGCCGTCGGGACGATCGCGCATGCCGAACCACATGACGAGCGCGATGGCGAGGCAGGTCCCCGCGAGCACCCAATAGGCGCCACGCCAGCCGACCCAGCCGATCAGCCAGGCAAGCGGCGTGGTCGCGAGCACGTTGCCGACACCGCCCGCCGCGCTCACTGCCGCGACATAGAAGGCAACACGCTCGGCCGGCACCCAGCGCGCCATGGTGGCGACCGCGCCCATCAGCGTACCGACACAGGCGAGCGCCAGCAGCGCGCGACCGACCGACAGGCCGATCCAGCCGTAGGACAGCGCGAAGATCGCGCAGCCTGCGATGCCGACCAACGACATGACGGAGATGGTGAGACGCGGCCCAAAGCGATCGAGCGCGAGACCGGCCGGGATCATGGCGAGCCCAAAGGCCAGGAAGTAGACGCCGCCGATGAAGCCCATGCGCGCCGGCGCGATGGCGAGCTCGGCCATCAGCTCGGGCGCCATCAGCCCGTTGGCCGCGCGGAACAGCATGCTGACGGCGAAGGCGAAACAGAAGCAGAGAAGAACGCGCAGCGCGCCGGAATGGGCGGCCGGCGCAGCAGTCGTCGCGGTCAATTCCCTCTCGGGATCCAGGGCAGGCGGCCGAACTCGATGCCTTCCTCGGCCAGTGCCTCGGCTTCCTCGTCGCTGGTCTCGCCGTAGATGCCGCGCTTGTCGCTTTCGCCGTAGTGGATCTTACGCGCCTCCTCGGCGAACGCAGGCCCGACATGCTCGCAGTTCTTCTCGACCTCGGCGCGCACCTTGAGCAGCGCCTCGCGCAGCTCCTTGGGCATGTGCTTGGCGAGCGTCGCCATCTGCTGCTGCTGGTCGGGCGATGGCGCCGCCGCAGCGGGAGCCTCGACAGCGGCCGGCGGTGCCTGTTCCTTGCCCTTCTTGCCGATGCGCGGCGCCATCACGGCGCGGGCGACCTTGGAGCTGCCGCAGACGGCGCAACCGATCAGCGACTTCTTCTCCTGGCGTTCGTAGGTCTTGCTGTCCTTGAACCAGCTGTCGAACTCGTGGCCCTTGGTGCAGCGCAGGCGGTACAGAATCATCTCAAATTCGTTATAGAACAGGACGTTGGCACTCCCGCAACGGGAGTGCCAAGACAATGGGGTTTGATCGTGACCGACGCAAGAGGCGTTCCGTCGTCGTGGATGGTGCAATGGGCGGGTCTCGTGGCGCCCGGCGCGACCGTGCTCGACATCGCGGCCGGCGGCGGCCGCCACACTCTCCTGTTCGCCGGGCGTGGCCATCGCGTTACCGTCGTCGATCGCGACATCAGCAAGCTGCCGACTCGCGACGATGTCGAGAGCGTCGCGGCGGATCTCGAGGACGGCTCGCCGTGGCCGCTGTCCAATCGCCGGTTCGGCGCGGCGATCGTCGCCAACTACCTGCACCGGCCACTGTTCCCAGCGCTATTCGACGCGCTCGAGCCGGGCGGCGTGCTGCTCTACGAAACCTTCATGGCCGGCAACGAGCGCTTCGGCAAACCGAGCAATCCCGACTTCCTGCTGAAGGACGGCGAGCTGCTGGAGCTGGTGCGTGGACGCTTCTCGGTGATCGCCTACGAGGCACGGCTGATCAGTGAACCGAAGATGGCGATGGTGCAGAGGATCGCGGCCCGCAGGCTCTAAACCCTACTCCGCAGCCTTTGCGATGGCGGCCTTGTGCAGCACCGGCGCGGCGTACTTCCGGTCGTGCTGCAGCGACGGCACCATCTTGCGCGCCTCCGTGACCTTGGCGAGATCGACATCGGCCACGACGAAACCCGGCTTCTCACCGCCGGCATCGGCCAGCACCTCGCCCCACGGCGCCACCACGATCGAGTGGCCGTAGGTCTTGCGGCCCGAGCCCTTGTGCGTGCCGACCTGCGCCGGCGCAAATACGTAGCAGCCGGTCTCGATGGCGCGGCTCCGCAGGATGGTGTGCCAGTGCGCCTTGCCGGTCGGCACCGTGAAGGACGACGGGATCGACAGCATGACGGCGCCGGCATGCGCGAGATCGCGGTAGAGATAAGGGAAGCGCAGATCGTAGCAGATCGTCATGCCGAGCACGCCCCACGGCGTCTCGGCGAGCACCGAACGCTCGCCCGGCTTGAAGGTCGCCGACTCGAAATAGTTCTCGCCGCCCTCGAGGCGGACGTCGAACATGTGGATCTTGTCGTAGCTGGTCACGATCCCACCCGACGCATCGATCAGGTAGGAGCGGTTGCGGATCTGCTCCTCGCCCGGCACTCGGACATGGATGCCGCCCAGCAGGAACCAGGCGCCGGTGTCTCGCGCCACGGCACGGCAGGCGGCCAGCATGCCGTGCGCCTCTTCCGTCTGCGCCTTCTCGAGAGTCTCCGCCCGGTTGGCGCCGATCAGACCGGTGTTCTCCGGCGTCATGATGAAGTCGGCGCCGGCATCACGCGCGAGCTTCGCCTGCTCGCGCACGAAGGCGATGTTCTCCGCCATCTCGTTGCTGACGTTGGTCTGGATCAGACCGGCCTTGAACGCGGACATGGGGCGGCTCAGCCCGGCTGAGCGAGCAGCGCGTCGAGCTTGCCCGCCTGCTCCAGTGCGGCGAGATCGTCGGATCCGCCAATATGCTGGCCGTTGATGAAGATCTGCGGCACCGTCGAACGCCGCGAGCGCTCACGCATCTCGCTGCGCTTCTTGTCGTCCATCATCACGTCCATCTCGTCGTACGACGCGCCCTTGTCGTCGAGCAGGCTTTTCGCCCGCGCGCAGTAGCCGCAGAACGGCGTGGTGTAGATCTCGATCTTCGCCATCGGGGTGAACCTCTTTGCCCGACTATACCGCCGGCCGGACGACCCGCGCCAGCGTCAGGACGTCGACCTGCCGGACGCCGACACGTTCCAGAGCCCGGGCACAGGCCTCGACCGTCGCCCCGGTGGTGAGGACATCGTCGACCAGGACAACCTTCGCGCCCCGGGCCGTGTCCTGCCATTTCGGATGCACGTCGAAGGCATGGCGGACATTGCTGCGCCGCTCCTTGGCCCGCAGTCCGGTCTGCGATCCCGTCCAGCGCCGACGACGCAGCAGGTCGGGCACGAGGCGCGCGGTGGGGGCGCCCGCTGCCCGGACGACGACGCGGGCGAGCAAGTGGGCCTGATTGTAGCGGCGCGTCAGCAGCCGGCGCCAATGAAGCGGAACCGGCGCCAGGAGGTCGGCGGAGGCGAGCAACTCCGCGCCCGCACGCGCCATCCAGCCGCCGCAGGCCCGGGCGATGTCCGTGCGGTCGCCGTGCTTGAACGGCAGAACCAGCCGGCGGCTCGCGGTGTCGTAGACCAGCGCGGCGCGCGCGCGGTGATAGCGCGGCGGATGGGCGAGGCAACCGCCGCACAGCGCATCAGCACCGAGATCCTCGGCGAAGGGATAGCCGCAGCGCGCACAGTGCGGCGCCGCAATGAAAGTGAAACCCTGCCAGCAGGTCGGACAGAGCGAGCCCGAGGTGCCCACGATCTCGTTGCAGCCGAGGCAGAGGGGCGGCAGGACGGCGTCGAGCATTGCCCTTCCCGCCCCGACAAAGACCTCGCTCAATCCAGTCGGCAACATGGGCGAGATTGGGCCGGGGAAATGCGCCGACAGAATGGCGCGGCCCCTACCCGCCCTCCCGCTTTGGCCTTACATACCCACTGTGACGAGCCCCGACCCCCTGCTGGTCTTCGACCGCGCGACCCTGCGTCAGCGGCGGGAACGCGCCGCCCGGGACTGGGATCGGCATTCTTTCCTCAAGCGCGAGATATCGGAGCGGCTGGTCGACCGGCTCACCGACGTACGGCGTACATTCCCGCTCGCGCTCGACCTCGGAAGCCACGGCGACGAGGTGGCGACGGCGCTCGGCGGCCACAAGCTCGTCGAGCATCTCGTGCGGACGGACCTGGGGCGTGGCTTCGCGAACCGGGCACGCGGCCCGGCGATCGTCGCCGACGAAGAGTTCCTGCCCTTCGCGTCCAGCCGCTTCGACCTGGTGCTGAGCGCCATGGACCTGCACTGGGTCAACGACCTGCCGGGCACGCTGATCCAGATCGCGCGCATCCTGAAGCCGGACGGGCTGTTCCTCGGCGCCATGCTGGGCGGCGCCACGCTGTGGCAGCTCCGCCAGGCCCTGACCGTAGCGGAGAGCGAGATCGACGGCGGGCTGAGCCCGCGCGTCTCGCCGTTCGCCGACCTGCGCGATGCCGCGGGACTACTGCAGCGTGCGGGCTTCGCCCTGCCGGTCGCCGACAGCGAGACGATCGAGGTCGAGTACGACAATGCGCTGGCGCTGATGCGCGACCTCAGCGGCATGGGCGAAAGCAACCTCGTGGCCGAGCGCCGCCGCGGCGTCACGCGACGCGCCACCCTGCTGCGCGCGGCCGAGCTCTACGGCGAGCGCTTCTCGCTGCCGTCGGGACGGGTCGCGGCGAGCTTCGAGGTGCTCTACCTTCATGGCTGGGCGCCGCATGCGTCCCAGCCCAAGCCGCTCAAACCGGGCGGAGCGGCACAGCGGCTCGCCGACGCTCTCGGAACCAGCGAGATGAGCGCCGGCGAAAAAGTGGAGCGGAGCTAGATCGTGGCTGCAGTGAATTTGTCGTTCGGCGGCGTGATCGCTCAGAGCTTCGGCTTCTTCTTTGCGAACATCCGGCTCTTCTTCCACCTGGTGACCATCCCCTGGATCATCTCGCTGGCGATCCGGCTGGTCGGCTCGCTGATGGCCCGCGATTCGTTCGTCCCCATCCTGGTCGAGAAGGCCGCCGACATCATCCCGACCGTGATGTTCATGGTGGCCTGGCAGCGCGTCGTGCTGCTGGGTCCGCACCGCGTCGACCGCCTGCCCGGCCTCGGCTGGTCGCCGCGCGAGATGGCGTTCCTCTTCCATCTGATCAAGGTAGGCGGCATCACTTTCGTGCTGCTGATCGCGTTCGTGCTCACCGTGGGCTCGATCGATCCGGCCGCGCTCGGAACCACGCCTTCCGCCGATCCCGAGATCGCGAGCCGACAGGCGCTCGCCGCACCGCTCGGCGCTGGCTTCACGGTGTCAATCGTACTGGCGCTGCGCGTCAGCTACGGACTCGCTGCATCGTCCGTCGACGTCCCCTTCTCGCCGCGCCTGTCCTGGGCCTACGGCCGCGGCAACGGCTGGACCATCATCGGCGTGCTGTTCCTGGTCTTCTTCGCGGGCGCCATCGCCACCACCACGGCAACGCTGTTCGTGCTCGGCCTGATGCGCGGCATGCTGGGCGCCAACGAAGCCGCCGCGGTCGTCACCTGGACGGCCGCCCTGCTGGTCTCCTACGGCGGCACCGCCGTCGCAGCGACCGCACAGGCGTTGATCTTCCGCCAGCTGGTCGGCTGGCGCGAAGGAGCGCCGCTGCCGGCGCCGGCCGAGCAAGCGCGCTAGAGCAGGTCGCGCAGCAGGCCGACCAGCGGCAGGTCGGCGGGTGGCATCGGATATTTCGAAAGCTCCATGGGCGCGACCCATTTCAGCGCCTGGCCCTCGCGCGGTTGCGGCGTGCCGCTCCATTTGCGGCAGGCGAAGACCGGCATCAGGAGATGGAACTTCTCGTAGCCGTGGCTGGCGAAGGCGATCGGCGCCAGGCAGCTCGTCGCGGTCTCGATGCCGAGCTCCTCGTGCAGCTCGCGGACCAGCGCCTGCTCCGGCGTCTCGCCGGGATCGATCTTGCCGCCGGGAAACTCCCAGAGACCGGCCATCGACTTGCCTTCAGGACGCTGGGCGATGAGCACGCGGCTGTCGGCGTCGACCAGCGCCACGGCCGCCACCAGCACGAGCGGCCGTGAGCCCAGCGGCGGCGGGCCGCCCGGACATTCCTCGTCGAAAGTCGCGGTCAAGAACGGTAGCTGCCGTTGATGTCGATGTAGCCGTGCGTCAGATCGCAGGTCCACACCGTGGCGCGGCCGCGGCCGATGCCGAGATCGATGTCGATCACGACATCCTGACCCTTGATGTGCTGGGCGACCGGCGCCTCGTCGTAGTTCGGCACGACCTGGCCACCGTCGGTGATGCGCACGCCGCCGATCGAGATGCGGAGCTTGTCGCGGTCGGCA
>SCVT01000080.1 GCA_004296815.1 Reyranella sp.
CGACGTGCCGGCATAGTTGGCGTGCTTGAAGACGTCGCCCGAGCGGTCGACGCCCGGGCCCTTGCCGTACCACATGCCGTAGACGCCGTCGTAGCGCGCGCCGGGATAGAGGTGGACCTGCTGGGTGCCCCACAGCGCTGTCGCGGCCAGGTCCTCGTTGGTGCCGGGCTGGAACTCGATGTGGTGCTTCTTGATGAACTTCTTGGCCTGCCACAGGGCCTGGTCGAAGCCGCCGAGGGGCGAGCCGCGATAGCCGCTGATGTAGCAGGCCGTGTTGAGGCCGGCGGCGAGGTCGCGCTGGCGCTGCATCATCGGCAGTCGCACGAGGGCCTGCGTTCCCGTCAGGTACACGCGGCCGCGTTCGAGTACGTACTTGTCGTCCAGGGTTACCGCGAGGGGCATGGCAACCTCCCTGACCTTCAATATGGGGACGGTAGAGGCAAAATCTTGTCGGCGGCAATCTGGAACGCGACGCCTTCGTAAAAACGACGTTTTACGATAGCCGGGAGGCCATGCGCCGGGGTCGCCGTTTCACGGTGTCATGCCCGCTTGAAATGTTGTAAGCGTGCCGCGCCTTACATTCCTGCAATCTATTTCGATTACCAACGCCTTCCCAATGTCCGTCCTCGTCACCGGTGTCGCCGGCTTCATCGGAAGCCACGTTGCCCGCGCCCTGCTGGCGCGTGGCGAGGCGGTGATCGGCGTCGACAATTTCAGCGAGTACTACGACCCGGTCCTGAAGTTCGCGCGCCTGAAGCCGCTGCGCGAGACCAAGGGCTTCAGCTTCCTCGAGGCCGACGTGGCCGACCGCGAGGCGATGCTGGGGCTGGCGGAGCGGCACGGCGACCTCGACCGGATCGTCCATCTCGCCGCCCAGCCGGGCGTGCGGCATTCCAAGGTCGACCCGTACATCTACGTGCAGACCAACGTGATGGGCCAGCTCGTGATGCTGGAGCTGGCGCGCAAGCTGGGCTCGCGGCTGCAGCACCTGGTCTACGCCTCGTCCTCCTCGGTCTACGGCGCCAACCGCAAGCTGCCCTTCGCGGTGGGCGACGCGGTCGACCATCCGGTGTCGCTCTATGCCGCGACCAAGCGGGCCGACGAGCTGATGGTCGAGGCCTATGTCCACCAGCACGGGCTGAAGGCGACCGGCCTGCGCTATTTCACGGTCTACGGGCCGTGGGGCCGTCCCGACATGTCGCCGTGGATCTTCGCCAAGGCGATCCACGAGGGCCGTACCATCGACCTCTACCACCTGGGCTTCATCAAGCGCGACTTCAGCTACATCGACGACATCGTGGCGGGCACGCTCGCCGTCCTCGACCAGCCGCCGCCGGCGCCCGCCCACCGGCTGTGCAATCTCGGCGCGTCGCGCAGCGAGGACATCGTCCACGTGATCTCGCTGTTCGAGAAGGCGCTCGGCCGCGAGGCCAAGGTCGAGCTGCGGCCGGGCGAGCCGGGCGACATGCAGGAGACCGCGGCCGACATCTCGGCCACCACGCGCGACTTCGGCTGGCAGCCCAAGGTCACGGTGGAGGAGGGCGTGCCGCTCTTCGTCGACTGGTTCAAGGGCTACAACAGGCTTTGACGCGACGCTTCGTCCTGACCGGCGCGCCGGGGGCGGGGAAGACGTCGATTCTGCAGGCGCTGGCAGCCGAGGGCTTTGCCACGGTCGGCGAGGCGGCCACCGACCTGATCGCGCGCGAGCAGGGCGCGGGCACGGCCGAACCGTGGACCGATCCGGGGTTCATCGATCGCATCGTCGACCTGCAGCGCGAGCGCCGGCTCACTGTGACCGGCGATGTGCAGTTCCACGACCGCTCGGCCTTCTGCACCGAAGCATTGGCCGACTATCTCGGCCATCCGCACGGCGCGGGGCTCGTCCGCGAGATCGAGGAGCTGAAGCGCACCGGCTTCTACGAGCGACGCGTCTTCTTCGTGGACCTATTGGGCTTCGTCGAGCCCACGGCCGCGCGGCGGATCAGCCTCGAGGAGTCGCGCCGCTTCGCGGAGATCCACGAGCACGTCTATCGCGCCCACGGCTTCGAGCTGGTGCGGATCGCGCCGGCGAGCGTGGTCGAGCGCGTCGCCGCGATCCACGCCGCGCTCTAGATCCGGAACGTGAGCTTGTCGAAGCCGCAGCGCACGCGGCCGGTCAGCTCGTAAGCCGCCTGGTTGGCCGAGGCGTGGTGGGTGAGGCAGCTCGCGTCACGCAGCAGCCGCTGCAGGACCCCGCCGCGATGGATCGCGGCGGCGCCCGCAACGTCGTAGGCGGTGCGCACGATCGCCGCACCCTGCTGCACGGCAGTGGCGGTGGCGACGCGGACGTCCACGCGCATCTCCGCCGTCGCCGGTGCGCCGCGCTCGGCCGACTGCCAGATCGCCGAAAGCGCCTCGCGCATGCCGGCGCGGCAGGCGAACCACAGGCCCTCGGCCGCTTCGAGGCTGCGCAGCGTGGACGGGTGCTCGAGCACGGGCTTGCCGGTGTAGCGATCGACCTTGCCCTTCAGGAGGGCGCGCGCCTCGTCGAGCGCGCGGCGGGCGAGGCCGAGATGCGTGGCCGCCGTGCCGGTCGAGATGAACCAGGTGCCGGGCGCGAAGATGCCGGCAGGATACTTGGCGACAGAGATGCCGGCGGGCCACGGGAAGGTTCGATGCCAGGGCACGAACACGTCGTCGAAGCGGACGTCGTGGCTGCCGGTGCCGGCGAGGCCGATCGGATCCCAAGTCTCCTCGATCGTCGCCTCGGCCACGGGCGCGAGCGCCGCCACCATGCGCGGCGGCCTGCCCTCGGCGAGCGGCGGCAGCATCACCATGCCGCCCACGAAGGTGGCCTCGGTGCAGCCCGACTCGAAGCTCCAGCTGCCGCTGATGCGCAGGCCCTTCTCCTCCTCCTTCACCTGGACCTTGGGCAGGTTGCTCCAGGCGGCGAAGGCGAGAGGATCGGCGAAGAATTCCGCACCGAAGCGCGGCTCGGCCGAGGCGTGGATCAGCCCGGCCGTGATGTTGGCGTGACCCGTCACCCAGCCGGTCGAGGCATCGGCTTCGGCGAGCGCCATCATGAGCTCGAACCATTGCGGCAGCGTGGCGCCGAGCCCGCCGGCCTTGACCGGTACCAGCACCTTGAAGGCGCCGGCGCGCTTGAGCTTCAGCGCGAAGTCCGGCGCCAGGCGGCGGGCGGTCTCGAATTCGGTGGCGCGCGCACGGGCTTCGGCGGCGAGATCGGGGAGCGCGGCCTCGAGGCCGGCGAGGGATATCGAGGGGGTCGGTGTCGTGTTCATGCCGGATTGTTGACCGCGGAGAACCGCTCTGTAACGATGAAGCGCCGATATTTCGGTGAAATCCGGTTGAAATGCAGGCTGCGACCCCAGGCGTCATCCGCTTCGACGACTACACCCTGGACCTGCAGCAATGCGTCCTGCGCCGGGGCGGGGACGCGCTCGACCTCAGGCCCAAGGCCTTCGACGTGCTGCGTCATCTCGCGGGCAATCCCGGCCGGGTGGTCTCCAAGGACGAGCTGATGGCCGCCGTCTGGCCGGGCGTGTTCGTCACCGACGACGCCCTGGTCCAGTGCGTGCGCGACGTGCGCCGCGTGCTGGGCGAGACGGGGCAGCGGATCGTCAAGACCGTGCCGCGGCGCGGCTACATGTTCGACGTGGCGACGCCGGCCGCTCCCGCAAGCGGTACCGAGGCCTGCCGTACCGCCGACGGCATCCGGCTCGCCATGGCCTCGATCGGCAGCGGCCCGCCACTGGTACGGCCGCCGACCTGGTTCAACCATCTCGACTACGAATGGCACGTGCAGTTCCGGGGCGCGCTCTATCACAGGCTGGCCGAGCAGGTGCGGCTGGTGCGCTACGACGGGCGCGGCAACGGCCTCTCCGACCGCCACGTGCCGGAGATCTCCTTCGCCACCTTCGAGCAGGACCTCGACGCGGTGGTCGCCGCACAGCGCCTCGACCGCTACGGCCTGCTCGGCATCTCACAGGGCGCGCCGATCGCCATCGCCCACGCCGCACGCCATCCCGAGCGCGTGACGCGGCTGGTGCTGAACGGCGGCTACGCGCAGGGCCGCAACAAGCGTGGCTCGGCCAAGGACCTAGAGGTCGGCCAGGCCTATCTCACCCTGATGAAGCACGGCTGGGGCGACGAGAACTCGGCGTTCCTCAGGACCTTCAGCACGCTCTACTTTCCGGGCGCCTCACCGGAGGAGCTGCGGGCGCTCGCCGAGCTGCAGCGCCTGTCGATGTCGGCCGATGTGGCGTTGCGCATGCGGATGGCCTGCGACGAGGTCGATGTCGTCGAGCTGTTGCCCAGGGTCAGGGCGCCGACTCTCATCCTGCACAGCCGCTACGACAATGCCGTGCCGCTCGACGAAGGTCGCCGCCTCGCTGCGACGATCCCGAACGCCCGCTTCGTCGTCCTGGAGTCGGAGAACCACGTGCCGATGCCCGGCGAGCCCGCCTGGGCGACCTTCATTGCCGAGATCCAGGCTTTCCTCGGCGGCCAATGAACGCAAGACGGTTGCACCGGGCCGCGCGCGGCCCCATTTCTCGGGTCAGCAGGAGTTGTTTCTTATGAATGCAGTGCTGGGCGATCTGCCGACCTGGAACCTTTCGGACCTCTATTCCAGCCCGACCGGGCCCGACCTCGAGGCCGACCTGAAGCGGGCAGCCGCGGAGGCCGACGCTTTCGCCAAGGACTACGAGGGCAAGATCGCTTCGCTTGGCGGCAAGGAGCTGGGCGCCGCCATCGCGCGCTTCGAGAGCCTGAGTGATCGCATGGGCCGCATCGGCTCCTATGCCTCTCTTTATTATGCGCAGGACCAGGCCGACCCCGAGCGCGGTCGTTTCTCGCAGAACGTGTCGGAGAAGCTGACCGACATCGGCTCGAAGCTCGTGTTCTTCCGGCTGGAGCTGAACAAGCTCGAGGATGCGGCGCTGGCCGAGAAGCAGAAGGCGCCGGAGCTTGCGAAGTACGCGCCGTGGCTGCGCGACCTGCGCGTCTGGCGGCCGCACCAGCTCTCCGACGAGATGGAGAAGGCTCTCCATGAAAAATACGTCGTCGGCCGCGCCGCCTGGTCGCGCCTGTTCGACGAGACGATTGCGCGGCTGCGCTATCCGTTCGGCAACGAGATGCTGAGCGAGCCGCAGATCCTCGACAAGTTGTCGAACAAGGATCCTGTGGTGCGCAAGGAAGCCGCCAAGTCGTTCGGCAAGGTGCAGGGCGACAACATCTCGGTCTTCTCGCTGGTCACCAATACGCTCGCCAAGGACAAGGAGATCGAGGACCGCTGGCGCAAGTACGCGCGGCCGCAGTCCTCGATGAACCTGGCCAACGTGGTCGAGGACGAGGTGGTCGACGCGCTCGCCAAGGCGGTGAAGGCCGCCTACCCAAGGCTCGCGCACCGCTACTACAAGCTCAAGGCCAAGTGGTTCGGCGTCGAGAAGATGCCCTACTGGGACCGCAACGCGCCGCTGCCCGAGCACGACGACCGCACGATCCCGTGGCCCGAGGCCGAAAAGATCGTGCTCGACGCCTACAACGCCTTCTCGCCGGAGCTGGCTGCTGTCGGCCGCAAGTTCTTCGGCACGGGCTGGATCGACGCGCCGGCGCGGCCGGGCAAGTCGCCGGGCGCCTTCGCCCATCCGACGGTGCCGTCGGCGCACCCCTACCTGCTGCTGAACTACCAGGGCAAGGTGCGGGACGTCATGACGCTCGCCCATGAGCTCGGTCATGGCGTGCACCAGGTGCTGGCGGCGGGGCAGGGTCCACTGATGGCGGACACGCCGCTCACGCTCGCCGAGACAGCCTCGGTGTTCGGCGAGATGCTGACCTTCCAGTCGCTGCTCAAGACCGCGCCGGATGCGAAGACGCGCAAGGCGATGCTCGCGGGCAAGGTCGAGGACATGCTGAACACCGTGGTACGCCAGATCGCGTTCTACGATTTCGAATCGAAGCTCCACATGGCGCGGCGCGAGGGCGAGCTGACGCCCGACCAGATCGGCGAGCTGTGGATGTCGGTGCAGGGCGAGAGCCTGGGTCCGGCCTTCACCTTCGACGAGGAGTACAGGCACTACTGGTCCTACATCGGCCACTTCATCCACTCGCCGTTCTACGTCTATGCCTACGCCTTCGGCGACTGCCTGGTGAATTCGCTCTACGCGGCCTATCAGGCCAAGCCCGACGGCTTCCAGGCGAAGTACCTCGACATGCTGAAGGCAGGCGGCGTGAAGCGGCACAAGGAGCTGCTGGCGCCGTTCGGCCTCGACGCCTCCGATCCGGCGTTCTGGGACAAGGGCCTGGGCGTGATCTCGGGCTTCGTCGACGAGCTGGAAAAGCTCTGACATTGACAGCCGGCAGGCCCGGCTGCAGGCTTGCAGCGGGTTGATACGACCCGCCGCTTGCGCCCCTAGGGGGATGGTGAACGTATCGAAGCCTCGTTCGGGCACTCCCTTTGCCGCGGCAAACGGATCAGTAACGCAAGCAACTGATGTCTCCGTTCCGCCGCCTGCAGAGGATGAACAATGCGAGACTATCGTGATGCGAAGGCCATGGCGCAGACGCTGCGTCAGGCGCTCAAGGACAAGTCGGTCGCGCTCACCCACAGCGAGAGCCTGGAGCTGATCGCCCGGGTTTTGGGTGTCGCCGACTGGAACACCCTGTCGGCCAGGATCACCGCCTCGCCACCGGCGGCGACGGCGGACGTCCCGACCGTCAGGAGACCGGTGCTGCCGCTGCGAGACCTGGTGCTCTTTCCCGACATGACGACGCCGATCTTCGCCATGCGCCTCAAGTCGGTGGCGGCGATCGAGCAGGCGATGGCAACCGACAAGGAGATCTTCTTCGTCACCCAGCGCAAGGCCGCCGACGACGATCCCGGTCCCGACGCTCTCTACGCGCTCGGCGTGGTGGCGCGGCCGATCGAGGTCGCGAAGCAGCCGGATGGCGCGATCAAGATGATGGTGCAGGGCTTGCGGCGTGCGCGGGCGACACGTTTCGACGCGGACGGTAATTGTCTGGTCGCGGACCTCGCTTCGGTCGAGCGGGAAGGGGCGGCGCGCGAGGAGGCGACGACCGCCTCGCGCGAGCTGCTGCGGCGCTTCGCGGCCCACGCCAACATCGACCTCGAGTCGCCGCCGCAGGCACTGGTGCAGCTCGGATACCTGCAGGATCCCGGGCGCATCGCCGATGCCATCGCCCAGTACCTGTCGCTCAGCATCGAGCAGCGTCAGGACATCCTGGAGACGGCCGACGTCGTCCAGCGCATGCGGAAGATCATCGCGATGATGACGCGGGACCGTCAGGCGGCCTGATCGTCGAGGTGGCAACCCCTCCCGATCGACCCTATATCGGTCGGGATGCGGGACATTCCATTCATGATCCGGGCATGAGCCAGGACGAGGGCGATTCCCTCGGCGGGCGGCTGGGCCGCTATGCCCGGGTCGGGACTTCGGTCGGCGGGCTTGCCGTCAAGCTCGCCGGCCAGCGTTATCTCGGCATCGGGCTGGATCGCGACAAGCATGCCGGCGAGCTGAAGGTGGCGCTCGGCGGACTGAAAGGCCCGCTGATGAAGGCGGCTCAGCTTCTCGCCACCATTCCCGACGCGCTGCCGCCGGAATATGCGCGCGAGCTGTCGCAGCTCCAGGCCAACGCGCCGGCCATGGGCTGGACCTTCGTGCGCCGCCGTATGGCGACGGAGCTGGGCCCCGACTGGCAGGCGAAGTTCGCGCACTTCGAGAAGGAGGCGTCGTTCGCCGCCTCGCTGGGTCAGGTCCATCGCGCCGAGCTGAAGGACGGCACCAAGGTGGCGGCCAAGCTGCAGTATCCCGACATGGCGTCGGCGCTCGAGGCCGACCTCAACCAGCTCAAGGTCGTGTTCGCGATCGGCCAGCGCTTCGACCCTGCGATCCGCACCGACGAGATCCATGCCGAGATCACCAGTCGCCTGCGCGAGGAGCTCGACTACCGGCGCGAGGCGAAACACGTCGCCCTCTACCGTCACATGCTGCGCGACGAGAGCCAGGTGCATGTCGCCGAGGTCGTACCGACGCATTCGACCGACCGGCTGCTCACCATGGGCTGGCTCGATGGTGCGCCGCTGCTCGACTGGAAGACGCGCTCGCAGGAGGAGCGCGATGCACTCGCCATCGCGATGTTCCGCGCCTGGTACGTGCCGTTCTATCACTACGGCGTCATCCACGGCGATCCGCACCTCGGCAACTACTCGGTGCGGCCGGATGGCTCGGTGAACCTGATGGACTTCGGCTGCGTGCGCGTGTTCCCGCCGCGCTTCGTTCGCGGCTCGATCGAGCTCTATCGCGCGCTGATGACCGACGACGAGGCGCGGGCCGTCGCGGCCTACGAGGATTGGGGCTTCACCGGCCTCAGCCGCGAGATGATCCAGGTGTTGAATCGGTGGGCGGCCTTCCTCTACGGGCCGCTGATGGACGACCGGTCGCGGCGTCTCACCGAGGGCATGGCCGAAGGCTACGGCCGCGAGATGGCGCAGAACGTGTTCGGCGAGCTGCGCAAGATGGGCGGCGTGCG
>SCVT01000738.1 GCA_004296815.1 Reyranella sp.
ACGCGTCGGAACGATTGAACGAGAGCCCGGCATTGTTGGCGACGGCGCCGCTGCCCAGCGCGCCGGACGTGCCGCCGGCCCCGACCTGCAAGGTGCCGGCCGAGATCGTCGTCGTGCCCAAATAGGTGTTGGCGCCCGTAAGGGTCGTGGTGCCCGCGCCCGCCTGCGTCAGCGAACCGGTGCCCGAAATAGTATTGCCGACCATCAGCGCGTCGGAGCGGTTGAACGACAGCGCGGCGTTGTTGGTCACCGCGCCGCTGCCGAGCGTACCGGCCGTCCCGCCGGCGCCGACCTGCAAGGTACCGGCCGAGATGGTCGTCGTGCCCGAGTAACTGTTCGCGCCGGTCAGCGTCGTCGTGCCACCGCCGATCTGCGAGAGCGAACCCGTGCCGGAGACGACGCTAGAGACCGTGAGCGCGTTCGACCGGTTGAACAGGAGGCTCGACTCGTTGACGACCGAGGCTGTGCCCAGCGTGCCGCTGGTGCCGCCTGCCCCGACCTCGACCGCCCCTTGGGCGATCGTCAGCGTGCCGCTGTAGGTGTTCGTGCCGGTCAGCGTCAGCGTGCCGCTGCCCTGCTTCTCGAAGGCACCGCTGCCCGACAGCACCCCCGACATCGTGAGGCCGTTCGCCTGGGTGTCGAGTGCGCCGCCACCCGAGTTGACGGCGAACGCCCGGGCGCTCGAGAAGCTGTTGGTGAGCTGCAGGGTGCCGCCGTTGAACGTAACGCCACCGCCCGCCGCGCCGAGTTCTGCGTCCGCGCCAACCTGCAGGATGCCGCCGGCCAGCACTGTGCCACCGCTGTAGGTATTGGTGCCGGTCAGCGTAACCGTGCCGCTGCCGAGAAAGCTCAGCCCGCCGCTGCCGGTGATGTTGCCGCCGAAGGTGATGTCGTCGGACCGGTTGAATGCCAGCACGCCATTGTTGGTCACGTCGCCCGTGATCGAACCGGTTGTCCCGCCGGCACCGAGCTGGAGCGTGCCGGACGAGATCACGGTGCCGCCGCCAAAGGTGTTGTCCGCCGTCAGGATCGTCGTGCCGCTGCCGATCTGGCTTACCGAACCGACGCCGGAGATGACACCACCGACCGTCATCGCGTTGGAGCGGTTGAACGTAAGGCCGGCGTCGTTGACCACCGCGCCCGTGCCGAGCGATCCGGTCGTGCCGCCGCTACCGATCTGCAGGATGCCGGCCGAGATCGTCGTCGTACCCGAGTAGCTGTTGGCGCCCGTCAAAGTCGTTGTGCCGCTGCCGGCCTGGGTCAGCGCGCCGGTTCCCGAGATGGCATTGGCGACCGTCATCGCGTTGGAGCGGTTGAAGTCGAGGGCGGCATTGTTGACGACGCCGCCCGAGCCGAGCGTACCGGTCGTCCCACCGTTGCCGACCTGCAGGGTGCCAGCCGAGATCGTCGTCGTGCCGCTGTAGGCGTTGGTCGCCGTGAGCACGGTCGTTCCCGCACCGGCCTGCGTCAGCGCGCCGGTTCCCGAGATGGCATTCGCCACGACCGCCACATCCGAGCGGTTGAACGCCAGTGTCGCATTGTTCGTCACCACACCGGCGCCCAGCGTGCCGGTGGCGCCACCCGAACCGATCTGCAGGGTACCGCCCGAGATCGTCGTCGCGCCCGCGTAGCTGTTGTTCGCGGTCAACACCGTGGTGCCGCTGCCGGTCTGGGCGAAGCTGCCCGTTCCCGAGATCGTGTTGTCGACTGCCAGCCCGTTCGAGCGATTGACGATCAGACTTGCATTGTTCGTGACGTTGCCGCCGCCCAGCGAGCCCGTCGTGCCACCGACGCCGATCTGCAGCGCGCCGGTCGAGATCGTCGTCGTGCCGGCGTAGCTGTTGTCGGCGGCCAGCGTGGTCGTTCCGGTGCCGGACTGCGTGACCGAGCCGCTGCCGGAAATCGTGCCTGCCACAGTCAGCGCATTGGACCGGCTGAAGACGAGCACAGCGTCATTCACGACGTCGCCGGTCCCCAGCGAACCCGTCGTGCCGCCGGCGCCGACCTGCAACGTGCCGGACGAGATCGTCGTCGTGCCGGTGAAGCTGTTGTTGGCCGTCAGGGTCGTCGTGCCGCCGCCGACCTGCGATAGCGTGCCGGAGCCGGAGATCGCGTTGGCGACCGTGAAAGCATTCGACCTGTTGAGCACGAGGCTGCCGTCGTTGACGATGGCGCCGGTCCCCAGCGCACCAGTGGTGCCGCCCGCGCCCACCTGCAGGGTGCCGGCCGAGATCGTCGTTCCGCCCGTGTAGGTGTTGGCGTTGCTGAGCGTGGTCGTGCCGGTGCCGGCCTGGGTCAGCGTGCCCGTGCCCGAGATGACTCCGGCATAGGAGAGCGCGTCGGAGCGGTTGAAGATCAGGGCGCCACTGTTCGTCACGCCGCCCGTTCCGAGCGAGCCGCTGGTACCGCCGTCGCCGATCTGCAGGCCGCCGGCCGAAATGGTGGTCGTACCCGTGTAGGTGTTGGCGCCGGTCAGGGTGGTCGTGCCCGCCCCCATCTGGGTCACACCGCCGCCACCGGCAATCGTACCCGCCAGCAGGAGCGCATCGGAACGGTTGAAGCTCAGGAAGCTCGTCGTGGCCACCAGGCTGACGTTGCCCGTGCCGAGACTGCCGGTCGTGCCGCCGCTGCCGAGCCTCAGCGTGCCCTCGGAAATGGTTGTCTGACCCGACAGCGTGTTGGTGCCGGTGAGGGTGACAATGGTGTTCGTGCCCGACGTCGTCTTCGTCAGCGCGCCCGAGCCGGAGATGTCGTTGGCGACGGTGAAGCTGTTGCTGCGATCCAGCGTCAGCGTTGCGTTGTTGACGACGGCGCCGCTGCCCAGCGTGCCGGTCGTGGTGCTCGCCCCGATCTGCAGGACGCCCGCCGAGATCGTCGTCGTGCCTGAATAGCTGTTGTCGCCGGTGAGAGTGGTCGTGCCGCCCCCCAGCTTGGTCACGGTGCCCGTGCCCGAGATCACGTTCGCGACCGCCAGGGCGTTGGAGCGGTTGAACACCAGGCTCGCATTGTTGGTGACGGAACCGGTACCCAGCGTGCCGCCTGTTCCGCCGGTGCCGACGCTCAAGGTGCCGGCCGAGATCGTCGTCGTGCCGGTATAGGCGTTCGTGTTGGTGAACGACGTCGTGCCGTCGCCGACCTGGATGACGGTACCTGCACCGCCGATCGCGCTGGCGACCGTGAGCGCGTCGGAACGGTTGAACACCAGGGTGCCGGCATTCGTCGTGGCGCCGGTCCCGAGCTGGCCAGAGGTGCCACCTGCGCCGATCTGGAGGGTTCCGCCCGAGGCGATCGCCGTCGCGCCGCTGTAGGTGTTATTGCCGGTCAGCGTCAGCGTGTTGGCACCGAGCTTGCTGAGGCCACCCGCGCCCGAAATCACGTTCGAAATCGCGATATCGTCGGACCGGCTGAAGGCAAGGGTTCCAGCCGTCACCGTGACGTTGCCGCCGCCGAGGCTGCCAGTGGTGCCGCCGCTGCCGATCTGCAGGATTCCCGCCGAGATCGTCGTCGTCCCCGCGTAGCTGTTGTCGGCGGTTAGCGTCGCGGTGCCGGCGCCCGCCTTGGTGAGCGCACCGCTGCCGGAGATCGTGTTGTCGATCGTGATCGCGTCCGACCGGTTGATCTGAAGGGTCGCGTTGTTCACCACATCGCCGCTGCCCAGCGTGCCCACGGTGCCGCCAGCGCCGACGCTCAGGATGCCGGCCGAGATCGTCGTCGTGCCGGAGAAGCTGTTGGTGCCGGTGAGGCTCGTGGTTCCGGCGCCGCTATGCTGCAACGTGCCGGCGCCGGAAATCGCGCTCGCTACGGTGAGCGCGCCGGTGCGGTTGATCACCAGAGCGCCCTCGTTGGTCGTCGCACCGGTTCCGAGCGCTCCGCTCGCGCCGGCGCCGATCTGCAGGGTGCCACCGGCCGCAATGTCGGTCGTGCCGCTGTAAGTGTTCGCGCCGGTCAGGATCGTCGTGCCGTTGCCGGACTGGATGACATTGCCAGCGCCCGAGATCAGCCCACCGACGGTCATGCTGTCCGACCGATTGAAGGTCAGCGTGCCCGCATTGGTCACGGCACCCGTGCCCAGCACGCCGACCGTGCCGCCATCGCCGACCTGCAGGGTGCCACCCGCACCAATCGTCGTCGCGCCGCTGTAGGTGTTGGCGCCGGTCAGGGTCAACACGTTCGTGCCGAGCTTGCTCAGGCCGCCGCTGCCGGTGATGACGTTATCGACCGTGATGTCGTCCGACCGGTTGAAGGCCAGGACGCCGCCCGTCGTGACGACGGAGCCGGAACCGAGCGAGCCTGCCGTGCCGCCGAAGCCGATCTGGATCGTGCCCTCGGTCACCGTCGTGATGCCGCTGTAGGTATTGTTGCCCGTGACGATCAGCGTGGTGTTGGTGCCCGTGCCGCTCTTGGTCAGAGCACCGGTGCCCGACACATTGTTGACCAACGTGTAGGTCGTATCGCTGCGATCGATGAGCAGTGTCGCGTTGTTCACGACGTCGCCGGCTCCCAGCGTGCCGACCGCGCCGGCGCCGCCGACGTTCAGCGTCCCAGCCGAGATCGTCGTCGTGCCGGCATAGGTGTTCGCGCCGGTCAGCGAGGTCGTGCCCGCCCCTGCCTTGATCACGGCGCCGCTTCCGGAGACGACGCCGGCGAAGGTCACGGCGTCGGACCGGTTGAACTGAAGGGTGGCATCGTTCACGACGTTGCCGGCGATGCTGCCGGCCGTACCGCCCGCGCCGATGCTCAGCGTTCCGGCCGAGATGGTGGTGCCGCCGGCATAGGTGCTGGTCCCGGTGAGGAACGTCGTGCCGGTGCCGACCTGCGTCACGGAGCCCGCACCGCTGATCGCGCTGGCGACTGTGAGGCTGTCCGACCTGTTGAATGTGAGGGTGCCACTGTTGGTCGTGGCGCCGGTGCCGAGCTGGCCGGATGTGCCGCCCATGCCGACCTGGAGCGTGCCGCCCGAAGCGATCGTCGTCGTGCCGCTGTAGGTGTTGTTGCCGGTCAGGGTCAGCGTATTGCTGCCGAGCTTGCTGACACCGCCCGCGCCCGAGATCACGTTCGAAATCGAGATATCGTCGGACCGGCTGAAGGCCAGCGTACCAGCCGTCACCGTGACGTTGCCGCCACCGAGGCTGCCCGTGGTGCCGCCGCCGCCAATCTGCAGTGTGCCGCCCGAGATCGTCGTCGTGCCCGCGTAGGTATTGTCGGCGGTCAGAGTCGCGGTTCCCGTCGCCGCCTTGGTGAGAGCGCCGGTGCCCGAGATCGTGTTCTCGATCGTGATCGCGTCCGAGCGGTTGAGCTGCAGCGTGGCGTTGTTGACGACGTTCCCTGTGCCCAGAGTGCCGACTGTGCCGCCCGCGCCGACGCTCAGGACGCCGGCCGAGATCGTCGTCGTGCCGCTGTAGGTGTTGCTGCCCGTCAGCGACGTCGTGCCCGCGCCGAGATGATCCAGCGTGCCGGTTCCCGA
>SCVT01000081.1 GCA_004296815.1 Reyranella sp.
GTCCGCTGTTTAGGCGGCAGCAGCGAGTGTAACGGTGTTATCGTTAGCACTTGTGAATGGCCCGTCACGGCGGAACCATACCGGGCAAAAACCGCGCCTTTACCACGCTCGTCGATCCTGGTTCGCCCCCATCGACTCCGTCCCTTGCGGGTTGGAGGTGAATGGTGGAGGCGCCGGGTACTGCCCCCGGGTCCGAAACGCTTATTCCACGCGGCGTTTATCGCCATAGTCGGTTTCCCGACATCCCCAATATAGGCGCTCCGGACGCCTTTTTGAAGGCGACCGCAGAAGTCACAAACGGGGTCACAAAAGGGGCTGTGATTTCCCCATGGTCGGGTCGGGCCGCCGCCCATAGAGTCCGCGGCCAACGAAGGAAAGCGAACGATGCCCCTCTCCACCGACCAACAGGCCGAGATCGCCGAGGCCCGGGCCGGCGCCCAGCCGACCCTGCGCCCGATCGCTCCGGCGCTCGAGGAAATCCTCTTCCAGGCCCTGCCGGTGCTCGACCACGGTTTCGTCCGCGTCGTCGACTACATGGGCGACGACGCCGCCGTCGTGCAGGCCGCCCGCGTGAGCTACGGCCGCGGCACCAAGAAGGTCAGCGAGGATCGCGGCCTCATCAACTATCTCATGCGGCACCGCCACACGACGCCGTTCGAGATGTGCGAGATCAAGTACCACGTGAAGCTGCCGATCTTCGTGGCGCGCCAGTGGATCCGCCATCGCACCGCCAACGTGAACGAGTACTCCGCGCGCTACTCGATCCTCGACAACGAGTTCTACGTCCCCAAGCCCGAGCATCTCGCCGCGCAGAGCAAGGCCAACCGCCAGGGCCGCGATGCTGTGCTGGCCGGCAAGGAGGCGGAGCACGTCTTCGCCCTGCTGAAGAAGGACGCCGAGCTCGTCTACGAGCACTACATGGAGATGCTGAACGAGGGCGAGACGGGCGAGCCGCTCGATCCCGAACGTTCGGGGCTGGCACGCGAACTCGCCCGCATGAACCTGTCGCTCGGCTTCTACACCCAGTGGTACTGGAAGACGAACCTGCACAATCTCATGCACTTCCTGTCGCTGCGCGCCGACGCGCATGCGCAGTACGAGATCCGCGTCTACGCCGACGTGATGATCGACACGCTGAAGCGCTGGTGCCCGATCAGCCACGACGCCTTCATGGAATACCGCATGGGCGGCACGCACCTGTCGAAGACCGGGCTCGCGATCGTGAAGCGCCTGCTGGCCGGCGAGCCCGTGGACCAGAAGTCGAGCGGCATGAGCCTGCGCGAATGGCGCGAGCTGATGGCCGCGCTCGGCCGGTCCTAGGCGGCCGGCGATGGCCGCGCCGGTCCGCGACGTCGCCCGCGATCCGGGACGGCTGCGGCTCCTGCGCGAGCGGGCGCGCGACGACGAAGCGATCGAGGCGATGAACGAGGCGGCGTTCGGCCCCGACCGCCAGCACAAGACCGTCTATCGCCTGCGCGAGGACGTGAAGCCGATCAAGGAACTGTGCTTCGTCGCCATCGACCAGAAGGGCCGCATGGTGGCGTCGATCCGCAACTGGCCGATCCTGGTCAACGAGCGCTGGCCGGCGATCCTGCTCGGGCCGCTCGCCATCTCGCCCGAGCTGCGTGGCCTCGGCTACGGCAAGGCGCTGATGTGGCATTCGATGGCGCAGTCGCGCATGCTCGGCCACAGCCGCATCATCCTGGTCGGCGATCCCGAGTACTACAACCAGTTCGGCTTCCGCCGCGATCTCGCGCTGAACATCCAGCTCCCGGGCTGGGTCGAGGAGCGCCGCTTCCTGGCGCTCGAGCTGGTGGCCGGCGCCATGATCGGCGTGCACGGCATGATCGGGAAGTGGCAGCCCGGCTGGCGCCCGAAGAAGACCCGCCGCAGGTAGCTACTGCACCACGATCTTCGGTGCGGCGCGCGGGCCCCGCTGGTTGGCGGTGAGCTGCTTCCAGACGCGGCCGGCGATGTTCTTGTAGACCTGCGCGTGGGCGCTGTCGGGCTTGGAGACCACGATGGGGTGGCCGGAGTCCGACGTCGTGCGGATGTCGAGATGCAGCGGCACCTCGCCGAGGAACGGGACGCCCATCTTGTCGGCCTCCTCGCGGGCGCCGCCATGGCCGAAGATCTCGGAGCGTTCGCCGCACTTGGGGCAGAGGAAGTAGCTCATGTTCTCGACGATGCCGAGCACCGGCACCGCAACCTTGCGGAACATGTTGAGGCCCTTGCGCGCATCGACCAGCGCGATGTCCTGCGGCGTCGAGACGATGACGGCGCCAGAGAGCGCCACCCGCTGCGCCAGGGTGAGCTGCGCATCGCCGGTGCCCGGCGGCATGTCGACCACCAGCACGTCGAGATCGCCCCACTCGACGTCGCGCAGCATCTGCTCGAGCGCGCTCGACACCATCGGGCCGCGCCAGATCATCGGCGTGTCCTCGGCCACGATGTAGCCGATCGACATCGTCTTGATGCCGTAGCGCTCGATCGGCTTCAGCGCCTTGCCGTCGATCGACTCGGGCTTCTCCTTGACGTCGAGCATCCGCGGCATCGACGGACCGTAGATGTCGGCGTCGAGCAGGCCGGTCGTCACGCCGTTGGCGGCGAGGCCCAGCGCCAGGTTGACCGCGGTGGTCGACTTGCCGACGCCGCCCTTGCCCGAGGCGACGGCGATGATGTGCTTGACGCCCGCCACGTCGATGCGGCCACCCCCACCCGTTGTCTTGGCGCCGGCCGTCTTGCCGGCGGGCGCCCCGTGGGAATGTGCATGCGAATGCGAATGACCGCCGGCGGCGGCAGGTGGCGGCGGTGCGGCCCGCTCGGACGTCATCACCGCGGTGGCGGAAAGGACGCCCGGCATGGCGCGCACGGCCTGCTCGGCGGCCTGGCGCAGCGGCTCGAGCGCGGTGCCGCGGGCCGGATCGACGTCGAGGGTGATGGCGACATGGCCGCCGCGGGTCGCCACGCCGCCCACCATGCCCAGCGCCACGACGTTCTTGCCCGTCGCCGGGTCGATGACGGTTTCGAGAACCTTGCGGACGGCCGATTCGCTTATTTCCGCCATGTTCTGCTGCTTCCGCTGGCCGGCAATTTCGTGTCGCCGCTTGATTGAAGGAGTGCCTGCCGTCACATATATGCAGCGCGGCGTGAAATCAAAAGCGGACAATATGCCGGCGTGCGGCAGCGAGGGGCCCTGAGGTGAACGATGGCGTGGAATAACAACGGCGGCGGCCCGTGGGGCAGCGGCGGTGGCGGCGGCAGCGGTGGCGGCGGCGGTCCCTGGGGCGGCGGTGGTGGTGGCGGAAATCGAGGCGGTGGCGGCGGTGGTCCGTTCGGCTCGCGTCGTCCGCCCGACATGGAAGACGTCATCCGCAAGGGCCAGGAGCGCCTCAAGAACCTCATTCCCGGCGGCTTCGGCTCCTACAAGGGCATCGCCCTCGTGGTGCTGGGCGCCATCGCGATCTGGCTGGTTACCGGCTTCTTCCGCGTGCAGCCCAACCAGCAGGCGATCCAGCTCGTGTTCGGCAAGCCCTACGGCAAGCCGGTCGAGCCCGGCCTGCACTACAACCTGCCGTCGCCGATCGGCAACGTCGTCGTGGTCAACGTGCAGGACCAGCGCCGCACCGTGATCGGCTCGCGCGGCAACCAGGTGTCGACGCCCTACAGCCGCGGACCGCGCCCGACCTCGACCGAGAACCTGATGCTGACCGGCGACGAGAACATCGTCGACATCGAGTTCGCCGTGCTGTGGCAGATCAAGGACGTCTTCAAGTACGCCTTCGACGTGCGCAATCCCGAGGAGAACGTCCGCTCCGGCGCCGAGGCCGCGATGCGCGAGGTCATCGGCAAGTCGAACCTGCAATACGCCCAGACCGAGGGCCGCAGCCGCATCGAGCAGGACACCAAGGACCTGCTGCAGCGCATGCTCGACGAGTACGGGCTCGGTGCCCGCATCTCGCAGATCCAGCTACTGCGCGTCGACCCGCCCCAGGAGGTCATCGCGGCGTTCCGCGACGTCCAGGCGGCGCGTGCCGACAAGGAGAAGCTGATCAACGAGGGCAACACCTACCGCAACCAGCAGCTCCCGCGCGCCAAGGGCGAGGCAGAGTCGATCGTGCAGCGCGCCGAGGCCTACAAGGCCGAGATCGTCGCGCGGGCAAACGGTGACGCCCAGCGCTTCATCCAGGTCTACGAGCAGTGGGCCAAGGCCAAGGACATCACCACCGAGCGCCTCTACCTCGACACGATGGAAGAAGTGCTGCGCAACGTGAACAAGGTGCTGGTCGACAAGAACGCCTCGGGGGCGGGCGGCGTCGTGCCGTACCTGCCGCTGCCCGAGCTCAAGTCGACCCAGCCGTCGTCGCCGCAGCCGCCGCGACCGCCGCAGCCTCTGCCGGGAGCCACGCGATGAGCAACCGTTCGATCATCGCGCTGATCGCGCTCGCCGTGGTGGCGGTGCTGCTCACGCAGACCTTCTACACGGTCGACCCGACCAAGCAGGTCCTGGTCCGCCAGTTCGGCGCCATCGTCGGCGAGCCGAAGACCCAACCCGGCCTCTACGCCAAGATCCCGCTGGTCCAGGACATCCAGCGGATCGACAGCCGGCTGCTCGACTACGAAGCCGAGGAGTTCGAGATCATCGCGGGCGACCAGAAGCGTCTCGTGGTCGACGCCTACGCCCGCTACAAGATCGTGGCGGCCAAGCTCTACGCCCAGACCGTGCCGGGCGGCGAAGCCGCGCTGCGCGGCCTGCTCGACTCGCTGATCAACTCCGAGATCCGCGGCGTGCTGTCATCGGTGCCGCTGCATGCGGTGCTGACCGACCAGCGCGCCAACCTGATGGACGAGATCACGCGGCGCGTGAACGGCAAGACCAAGGAGCTGGGCGTCGAGACGGTCGACGTGCGCATCAAGCGCGCCGACCTGCCCCAGGCCAACTCCCAGTCGGTCTACGCCCGCATGAAGACCGACCGCGAGCGCGAGGCCGGCCAGCTCCGCGCCGAGGGCGACGAGGAGAACGCCCGCATCAAGGCGACCGCCGACCGCGAGGTCGCGGTCCTCAAGGCGGAAGCCGGCCAGAAGGGCCAGATCCTGAAGGGCGAGGCGGACGCCTCGGCGACCGAGATCTATGCCGCGGCCTTCAACAAGGATGCGGCCTTCTACGCCTTCTACCGGCGCATGGAGGCCTACAAGCAGGCCTTCGGCTCGGGCGGCTCGACCATGCTGCTCAGCCCCGACACCGACTTCTTCCGCTACTTCAACGACCCCGCGGGGGCGATGCAGCCCAAGAAGTAGGAACGGCAAGAACCGTACCGGACGGCGGCTGTGGCAGTCCTGCCACGCCGCCGTTCTTTTTGCCGGGAAAGCCCGCAAATACTGAAATATTCAGCAAGATAACGGCCTCTTTATTTGCGCCACAATCGGCCGCCATGTAGACAACAACTCTAACGCGCGGCGCCGGCCGTTCCCGACCGTTTTGGCCTTGAGCGCCGTTGGAGGTCGGACGTGATTCTGGCTGATTATCAGAGTGGTTTCAGGGGTGCCGCGCTTGCGGCTGTTGCGGCTCTCGGCCTTTCGGCGGCGGAGCCCGCCTGGGCGCGACAGCCGCAGGAGAGCTTCTCCGAGCTGGTCGACAAATTGATGCCGACCGTCGTCAACATCACCACCACGCAGAACGTGCCCCAGCAGGGCCCGCGCCTGCGCGACATGCCCCAGCTTCCGCCGGGCTCGCCCTTCGAGGAGCTGTTCAAGGAGTTCTTCGACAAGCGCGGCGGCGAGGAGCAGCAGAAGCGCCGCGGCACCTCGCTCGGCTCCGGCTTCGTGATCGACGGTGACGGCTACATCGTCACCAACAACCACGTGATCCAGGGCGCCGAGGACATCACCGTCATCTTCCGCGACGACACCCAGCTCAAGGCCAAGCTGATCGGCTCCGACAGCCGCATCGACCTCGCCGTGCTCAAGGTCGAGCCGCCCAACAAGAAGCCGCTGCCGGCGGTGAAGTGGGGCGACTCCGACAAGGCGCGCGTCGGCGACTGGGTGATCGCCATCGGCAACCCGTTCGGCATGGGCCACTCGGTCACCGCCGGCATCATCTCGGCGCGCGGCCGTTCGCTGAACGACTCGCTCGACGACTACCTGCAGACCGACGCCGCCATCAACAAGGGCAACTCGGGCGGTCCGCTGTTCAACACCGACGGCGAGGTGATCGGAGTCAACACCGCGATCTACTCGCCCTCCGGCACCAACGCGGGCCTCGCCTTCTCGATCCCCTCCAACCTCGTGAAGCAGATCGCCGACCAGCTCCGCGAGCACGGCAAGGTCAAGCGCGGCTGGATCGGTGTCAGCTACCAGAGCGTGACCGACGACATCGCCGACTCCTTCGGCCTCGACCGCGCCCGCGGCGTGCTGGTCGCCAACGTTACGGCCGACGGCCCGGCTGCCAAGGCGGGCCTGAAGCGCAACGACATCATCCTGTCCTTCGCCGGCCAGGACGTGCTCGACCTGCGCCGCTTCCCGCGCGTCGTCGCCAATGCCCGGGTCGGCGCCACCGTCGACGTCGTGGTGTGGCGCGGCGGCAAGGAAGTGCCGCTCAAGCTGCGCGTCGGCGAGCAGGAGGAGGCGGAGAAGCAGAACGTCTCCGCCCAGGGCCAGAAGAAGCCGGCCGAGCCCGACCAGCAGGTCACCTCGACCATCGAGCAGCTGGGCCTCACCCTGCAGAAGGTCACCGACCAGCTGCGCGAGCGCTACGGCCTCTCCGACCAGATCAAGGGCGTGGTCGTCACCAAGGTGGCGCCCAACAGCCCGGCCGCCGAGAAGCAGCTCCAGGCGGGCGACGTCATCCTCGAGGTCGACCAGAAGCCGGTGAGCTCGCCGCAGGAGATCACCGACCTCGTGACCAAGCTGCAGCAGCAGAAGAAGAAGTCGGTGCTGCTGTTCGTCGAACGCCAGGGCGACCCGCGCTTCGCCGCGCTCCGCCTGACCAAGTAGTCTGCGTGACGTGAAGGTCGGCGTCAGCCGACCTTCACCACCAGCTTCCCGAAATTCTCGCCCTTGAGGAGGCCCATGAAGGCCTCCGGTGCGCGGTCGAGCCCGTCGACGACGGTCTCGCGCGCCTTGAGCTTGCCCGACTTCACCAGCCCGCCGACCTCGTTCACGAACTCGGCCATCAGGGCCACGTGGTCGGAGATGATGAAGCCCTGCAAGGTCAGCCGGCGCTGCACGATGGTGAACATCTTCTCCGGCCCGGCGAGCGGCTTGGCGTCCTGGTATTCCGAGATCGCGCCGCAGAAGGCAACCCGGCCGAAATTGTTCAGCCGCGCGAACACCGCGTGGAAGATGCGGCCGCCGACATTCTCGAAGTCGGCGTCGATGCCCTGCGGGCAGAGCTTGTCGAGCACGGCGCCCACATCGCGCTCGGCCTTGTGGTTGAAGCAGGCGTCGTAGCCCGCCTCGCGCACCGCCCACTGGCACTTCTCCTCGCCGCCGGCGCAGCCCACGACCCTTGCGCCCGAGAGCTTGGCGAGTTGGCCCGCGACCTGGCCCACCGCGCCGGTGGCGGCGGAGACGAACACCGTCTCGCCCTCCTTGGGCTTGCAGATCTGGCGGATGCCGTACCAGGCGGTGAAGCTCGGCATGCCGAGCACGCCGAGATGGGCCTGCAGCGGTACGCCAGCTGCCTCGATCTTGCGCAGGCCCTTTCCGTCATGAACCGTGTGGCTGGCCCAGTTCAACATACCGATCACGGTGTCGCCCTTGGCGTAGCGCGGGTTCTTCGACTCCACGACCTCGCCCACCGAGCCGCCGGTCAGCGGCTTGTCGAGCTCGAAGGGCGGCGTGTAGGAGCGCAGCTCGGTCATGCGCGGCCGCATGTAGGGATCGAGCGACAGGAACCTGGTGCGCACCAGGATCTGGCCGTCGCCGAGCGCCGGCAACGTAGCGGTCTCGGCGCGGAAGCAGTCCGCCGTGACGTCGCCCTCGGGCCGGCGGGCGAGCACGATCTGCCTGGCTTCGGTCATGGATCTTTCCTTTCGACGAAGTCGCTCTTTCGATAGCCCTGCAGGTAGAGCAGCGCGGTGAGATCGCCGTGGTCGATGCGGGCGGCGACCTCGGCCGCGACCGCGGGCTTGGCGTGATAGGCGACACCGAGGCCGGCGGCCTTGAGCATCGGCAGGTCGTTGGCGCCGTCGCCGACGCTGATGGCGTCCGCGACCGTGATGCCGCGCTCCCCCGACAGCCGCTCGAGCGTGGCGAGCTTGGCCTCCTTGCCGAGGATCGGCAGGCCGACCGTGCCGGCCAGCACCTTGCCGTCATGCTCCAGCACGTTGGCGGCATCGAGGTCGAAGGCGAGGGCGGTGCGGACCATCGCCGTGAAATAGGTGAAGCCGCCCGAGACCAGCGCGCAGCGGGCGCCGTGCTTCTTCATGGTGGCGATCAGCGTGGCGCCGCCCGGCATGTAGCGGATGCGGGTGGCGGCCTCGTCGAGCTTCGCGACGGGCAGGCCCTTCAGCAGGCCGACGCGCTCGGTCAGCGCGCCCTCGAAGCCGATCTCGCCGTTCATGGCGCGCGCCGTGATGCCTGCGATCTTTTCGCGCAAGCCCAGGAAGTCCGCGAGCTCGTCGAGCATCTCGTTGTGGATCATGGTCGATTCCATGTCCGCCACGAGGAGCTTCTTGCGCCGTCCCGCGGCAGGCAGGGCGACCACGTCGATGCCGTCGAGCTTCGGTGACGGCGCGGGTCCGTCGAAAGGAATGTCGCAGGCGATGCCGGGCGCCAGCCAGTCGGGCGCACCGGGCGTGGCGCCGGCGTTGAGCAGCGCCTCGGTGGCGGCCGCCACCGCGACCTCGTTGACGGTCGGACGGGCGGGATCGGAGATCAGGACAAGGACGTTTTTCACCTCCCGGCTCTAGCGGCGAGGGGAGGGATTTGCAATCTGTCGCCCCATTATGAGTACCCAATGAAGAACCAGCACGTCCTCGTCGTCACCGGGCCGACCGCCTCGGGCAAGTCGGCGCTGGCGCTCGCCCTGGCAGAGCGGCGCAACGGCGTCGTGATCAACGCCGACGCGATGCAGACCTACGACGCCTTCCCGATCCTGACGGCGCAGCCGTCGCCCGAGGAGCGGGCGCGGGTGCCGCATGCGCTCTACGGCGTGCTGCCGCTTTCCGAGAAGCTCTCGGCTGCGCGCTGGTCGGAGCTTGCCTCGGCCGAGATCGCGCGACTGCTGGGCGAGGGCCGCCTGCCGATCCTGTGCGGCGGTTCGGGCCTCTACCTGCGCACCCTGATGCAGGGCATCGCAGCCATTCCCGAAGCACCGCCGGAACTGCGCATCCAGGCCAACGAGGAGTGGCTGTCGATGGGCGCCGACGCCTTCCGCACGCGGCTCGCGGAGATCGATCCGGCGATCGTGTCGCGCCTGAAGCCCGGCGATCGCCAGCGCCACGTGCGCGCCTGGGAAGTGTGGGCGGCCACCGGCACGCCGCTCAGCACCTGGCAGGATGGCAGGGCCGAGCCTGCGCCCTGGACGTTCGTCTCGCTGCTGCTCGCCCCCGACCGCGCCTGGCTGCGCCGCCGCATCGAGACGCGCTTCGACGCCATGCTGGTGGGCGGCGTACTGGCCGAGGTGCGCGCCGTCTTCGACTGCAGTCCCGATCCCGTCTGGCCCGGCCTCAAGGCCCACGGCGCGCCCGAGCTCTTCCGCCACTTCCGGGGCGAGCTGTCGCTCGACGATGCCCGCCGCATCGCCATCGACCACACCCGCCAATATGCCAAGCGCCAGATGACGTGGTTCAGGCACCAGATGACACCAGATCTAGTATTGGACCCCATGGCTGACCAAGCCTTGGGCGCATCTGAGAAATTTTTGGACAAATCCGAACCCTGAAACTTTGCGTTTCGTGCTGATTTCGGTTGACCTGTCCACAAGCCCGCCCGTATGTTCCGCCGCGCCGCAAAACCCCCGTTTTGCGGCACATTTGTCAGAAGGAGACCGCTGTCATGAAGCCCGAGGAGTCCGCCACGACCGGCGCCGATCTGTTGGTGAAAGCCCTGATCGACGAGGAAGTCGAGGTCGTCTTCGGCTATCCCGGCGGCGCGGTCCTTCCGATCTACGATTCGCTCTTCAAGCAGAACCGGCTGCGCCACATCCTGGTGCGCCACGAGCAGGCGGCGGTGCATGCCGCCGAAGGCTATGCGCGCTCGACCGGCAAGGTCGGCGTCGTGCTGGTGACCTCGGGTCCGGGCGCGACCAATGCCGTGACCGGCCTCACCGACGCGCTGATGGATTCGATCCCGATCGTCTGCCTGACCGGCCAGGTGCCGACGCACATGATCGGCAACGACGCCTTCCAGGAAGCCGACACGACCGGCATCACGCGGCCCTGCACCAAGCACAATTATCTCGTGAAGGCGGTCGGCGATCTCGCGCGCACCGTCCACGAGGGCTTCTACGTGGCGCGCTCCGGCCGTCCCGGCCCGGTCGTGATCGACCTGCCAAAGGACGTGCTGATGAACAAGCACGACTACGTGGCACCCAAGATGCCGGTACAGCACAAGAGCTACCGGCCGCAGGTCAAGCCCGAGCTGAAGAAGGTCGAGCAGGCGATCGAGATGATCGCCAACGCCAAGCGGCCGATCATCTATGCCGGCGGCGGCGTCATCAACGCGGGCCCGCGCGCCTCGAAGCTGCTCACGCAGTTCACGCGGCTGACCGGCATCCCCATCACCAACACGCTGATGGGGCTCGGCTCCTTCCCGGCCTCGGACAAGCAGTTCCTCGGCATGCTGGGCATGCACGGGACCTACGAAGCCAATCTCGCGATGTATCACTGCGACGTGATGATCAACATCGGCGCGCGCTTCGACGATCGCATCACCGGCAAGCTCGCCGAGTTCTCGCCGAAGTCGAAGAAGATCCATGTCGACATCGACCCGTCGTCGATCAACAAGAGCGTGCGCGTCGACCTGCCGATCATCGGCGATGCCGGCCAGGTGCTCGACGACATGCTGCGCATCTGGAAGGCCAAACAGCCGAAGCTCGATCAGAAGGCGCTGAAGGCGTGGTGGGCCGAGATCGAGAAGTGGCGCGCGCGCGACTGCCTCGCCTACAAGCAGGGCAAGGAGACGATCAAGCCGCAGTTCGCGCTCGAGCGGCTCTATCACCACATCAAGGACAAGGACCACTACATCACGACCGAGGTGGGCCAGCACCAGATGTGGGCGGCGCAGTTCCTGAAGTTCGAGCAACCCAACCGCTGGATGACCTCGGGCGGGCTCGGCACGATGGGCTACGGCTTCCCGGCCGCGATGGGCGTGCAGATCGCCCACCCCGACGCGCTGGTGATCGACGTCGCCGGCGAGGCCTCGATCCTGATGAACATCCAGGAGCTCTCGACGGTCGCCCAGTACCATCTGCCGGTGAAGATCTTCGTGCTCAACAACCACTACATGGGCATGGTCCGCCAGTGGCAAGAGCTGCTGCACGGCGGCCGTTATTCGGAGAGCTACTCCGACTCGCTGCCCGACTTCGTGAAGCTCGCCGAGGCGTTCGGCGCGGTGGGCCTCCGGACTGGCGATCCGTCGGAACTCGACGGCGTCATCAAGGAGATGATCAAGATCAAGAAGCCGGTGATCGTCGACGTGCTGGTCGACGAGAAGGAGAACTGCTTCCCGATGATCCCGTCGGGTGCGGCGCACTACGACATGCTGCTCGGACCCGAGGACAAGGCCGCCAAGCCGATCTCGGAAGAAGGCATGGTGCTGGTGTAGCCATGCAGGACATCGTCTCCAGCCATACCATCTCGGTGCTCGTGGACAACGAGCCCGGCATCCTGGCGCGCGTGGTCGGCCTGTTCTCCGGCCGCGGCTACAACATCGAGAGCCTGACCGTCGCCGAGACCGACGCCAAGGAACGCCTGTCGCGCATCACCATCGTGACCAAGGGCACGCCGATGATCATCGAGCAGATCAAGGCGCAGCTCGACCGTCTGGTGCCGGTCCATCGCGTCCGAGACCTCACGGTCGAGGGCCCGCACATCGAGCGCGAGCTGGCGCTCGTCAAGGTGAAGAGCACCGGCGAGAAGCGCGTCGAGGCGCTGCGTCTGGCCGACGTGTTCCGCGCCAAGGTGATCGACGCCAAGACCGACTCGTTCGTCTTCGAGGTCACCGGCAGTTCCGACAAGGTCCAGACCTTCGTGGGCCTTATGGAATCGCTCGGCGTCGTCGATATCGGCCGCACCGGCATCGTCGCCATGAGCCGCGGCGGCGAGCCGCTCTAGCCATGGACTACGCGGTCGTCCTGGCGGGCCTCGCGATCGTCCACCTGATGGCGGTGGCGAGCCCCGGCCCCTCGACCGTGCTGGTGATCCAGACTGCCGCCGTGTCGGGCCGCCGCGCCGGCCTGCTGGCGGCCTTCGCCATGATGCTGGGCGCGCTCGCCTGGGCCGCGGCGGCGCTCTACGGCCTGCAGATCCTGTTCGCGCGCTTCGAGTGGCTCTACGTCGCCTTCCGGATCGGCGGCGCGCTCTACCTGCTCTATCTCGCCTACATGCTGATCCGCCACGCCGGTGCGCCGCTGCCGGAGGCCGATCCGGCCGCAGGGCGCGGTGGCGCCTGGCAGGGCTTCACCAAGGCGCTGCTGCTGCAGCTCAGCAATCCCAAGGTCATGGTCTTCATGGGCAGCATCTTCGTCTCGCTGCTGCCCGCCCAGCCGCCGGCCTGGATGGATGCGACGGTGCTGGCGATCGTCGCCTTCAACGAGTTCGCGTGGTTCGCGCTGCTGGCGCTGCTCTTCTCGGGCGAGACCGCGCGCGCCTTCTACCGCCGCACCAAGCTCTGGCTCGATCGCATCATGGGCGGCGCGCTCGGCCTGCTCGGCCTCAAGCTCGCCTTCGACCGTTAACTAGTAGTTCGTTCGGCCTTTGATCGCCGCGACCCGGCCCTCGATCTCGGCCAGGTTGGCCGGTGTCTGGGTGATCACGAACAGCGCCTGCGAGCGTCCCGACATCTGCAGCGGATCGCCGCCCTCGCGCTGCTGCATGGCGCCGAAGAAGGTGCCGGCCGGCTGACACGTCCACGTCGCGGTGAGGCCGCCGACATTCACGCCGGGATAGCGGAGGCAGATCTGCGTCAGCGGCTGGCCGCTCGCGCCCGTCGCCTGCTCGACCTTCCACTCGCCCTGGAAGATGCGGCGCTGGCCGACCAGCCAGGCGAAGTCGCGGCCGTCGTGCGTCGAGTAGTGGATCTGCGCCGGCCCGCCGCCCTGCGTCCAGAACCAGGTGTGGTTGCCCATGCCGCGCGCGGCGCCATGCGCCGTCGAATTCTCGACCGCGTAGTCGAGGCCCGGCATCGCGACCGCCGGCGTCGTCGGGGCGTCGGACTTGGAGCAGGCGGAGAGCGCGAGCAGCGCGGCGAAAGCAGTGGCGAGCGGGAAACGGAACATCGAAGGACCTTATCCTGTGTCAGCGGGGAATGCGCGCCTGGAGCTGGCTCAGCGTCTGGTGGCGCGGGTCGAGCGGGAAGGGCGCTTGGGTGCGGCTCGCGAGCTGCAGCGGATCGCCGTCGACCCGTTCACGCACATAGTGGAGGACCATGCCGGCCGACCAGCAGTGCCACTCGGCGCCCGGCGTGTTGCTGAGCGGATTGATGGCATCGGCGGGATAGCGGAAGCAGAGGCGCGTCACCGTCTGGCCCTTGGCGTCGGCGCCGGTCTCGACCCGCCACTGGCCGTGGAAGATGCGGTTCTCGCCGTAGATCCAGAGGAAATCACGCCCGTCAGATGTAGAATAATGGACGGCCTGGCCGGAGCCCATGACGCGCCGCCAGGTCTTGTTCGACATCGCCGCCGTGGCCTGCTGCGGCGTTGTCTTGGCGATCGCCTCGTCGAGCTTCCGCATGTCGGCGGTGCCGTCCTTGCCGCCGGAGACGGAGGAACTGTACCAGCAGCCGCCGAGGAGGGTGGCCGAGGCGAGCAGGAGGACGAAGGAACGCAGGGCGGACATGCTTTTCGAGGGGATTCGGCGCTGGTTTTTGCGGGCCGGGTTGTCTACTAACCCCCGTTCATTGCGAGAAGCAGCTGCCAGGAGGAATGGCCCCAATGCGTGTCTACTACGATCGCGACGCCGATGTGAACCTGATCAAGGGCAAGAAGGTCCTGGTCGTCGGCTACGGCAGCCAGGGCCACGCCCACGCGATGAACCTCCGCGACTCCGGCGTGAAGGACGTCCGCATCGCGCTGAAGCCCGGCTCGGCCACGATCAAGAAGGCCGAGGGTGCGGGCTTCACGGTGATGAGCCCGGCCGACGGCGCCAAGTGGGCCGACATCGTCATGATGCTGACCCCGGACGAGCTGCAGTCGGACATCTACAACGCCGACCTCGGCCCCAACATGAAGCAGGGCGCGGCGCTCGCCTTCGCCCACGGCCTCAACGTCCACTTCAACCTGCTGACCCCGCGTGCCGACCTCGACGTGTTCATGATCGCGCCGAAGGGCCCCGGCCACACGGTGCGCTCGGAGTACGTGCGCGGCGGCGGCGTGCCCTGCCTCGTGGCGGTGGCGGCGAACTCCTCGGGCAACGCGCTCGAGATCGCGCTCAGCTACTCCTCGGCGGTCGGCGGCGGCCGTGCTGGCACCATCGAGACCTCGTTCAAGGAAGAGTGCGAGACCGACCTGTTCGGCGAGCAGGTCGTCCTGTGCGGCGGCCTCGTCGAGCTGATCAAGGCGGGCTACGAGACGCTGGTCGAGGCGGGTTACGCGCCGGAGATGGCGTACTTCGAGTGCCTGCACGAGGTGAAGCTGATCGTCGACCTCATCTTCGAGGGCGGCATCGCCAACATGAACTACTCGATCTCGAACACCGCCGAGTACGGCGAGTATGTCACTGGCCCGCGCATCGTGACGGCCGAGACGAAGGCGGAGATGAAGCGGGTTCTCGCCGACATCCAGTCCGGCCGTTTCGCACGCGACTGGATGCTGGAGAACCGGGTCAACCAGGCCTCGTTCAAGGCCACCCGCAAGCGCATGGCCGAGCATCCGATCGAGGAGATCGGCGCCAAGCTCCGTGCCATGATGCCGTGGATCAAGGAAAAGGCCTTGGTGGACAAGGCGCGCAACTAGGCGCGCCTTGGACGCCGGCGGGCGGCAGCGCCTTCTGAGGCGCGAGAGCCCGCACCGGGCAGAAAAGACGAAGGCGCCTTAACCGGCGCCTTTTTCTTTTCAGATGATGTACCCACCTCCGGCGGCATCGAGCATCGCGCCCGTGATGAACGACGACTCATCCGACAGGAGCCACAGCACCGCTTCGGCGATCTCGTCGCTCTTTCCGATGCGGCCCATCGGGATCGACTTCTCGATGCTCGTGCGGAAGGTCGCGTCCTTCAGGCGGCCCTCCGTCATCTCGGTCAGCACCATGCCCGGCCGGAGCGAGTTCACGCGGATGCCCTCGGCCGCGCATTCGCGCGCGAAGCCCTTGGTGAAGGCATCGACCGCGCCCTTGCTCGCGGCATAAGCGGAGGAGCCGAGGCGTCCGCCGAGTGTCGCCGCCATCGAGGAGACGTTCACGATCGCGCCACCCTTGCCACCGTGCTTCGTCGACATGCGCTTTGCCGCCTCGCGGCAGCAGAGCATCAGCCCGATCACGTTCACCGCGAACAGCTTCTGCAGCACCTCTGCGTCGTATTCGTCGACCCGGCCGCGCCGTCCGTTGGTGCCGGCGCTGTTCACCAGGTGCGTGACCGGCCCCAGGGCGCGCTCGGTCTGGTCGAACATCGCCAGCACGTCGGCTTCCTTGGCCATGTCGCCCGGCAGCGCGATCGCCTTGCCGCCTTTGGCCTCGATGTCGGCCACGACCTTCTTCGCCTGCGCGTCGCGCGAGCGGTAGTTGATCGCGATGCGGTATCCGCGCGTGGCGGCGAGGCGGGCGGTCGCGGCCCCGATACCCGAGGCGCCGCCGGTGATGAGCAGGGTTTTGTTCATGGCGGCGATGATATAGTGCCGGCAACGCTTCGGGAGGAAAATCGATGAAGGCCGCCGTTCTGTTCAAGCCCAACGAGCCGCTGCAGGTCGTGGAGTGCGAGCTCGATCCGCCCAAGGCGGGCGAGGTCCGGGTCAAGATGAAGGCCTCGGGCGTCTGCCAGAGCGACTGGCACATCATGAACGGCGACTGGCCTTCGCCCATGCCGATCGTGCCGGGCCACGAGGCCGCCGGCGAGATCGCCGAGGTGGGCGCGGGCGTCACCACCGTGAAGCCGGGCGACCATGTGATCTTCTCCTTCCGTCCGCATTGCGGCCGTTGCCGCTACTGCAGCCAGGGCCGCACCGTCCTCTGCATCGGCCGCGCCTCGGTGCCGCCGGGCTCGCTCTACGACGGCACGCTCCGCCTCAAGCACAAGGGCCAGGGCATCAACCAGATGGCACGCATCGGCACCTTCGCCGAGGAGGTCGTGGTGCCGGAGGAGATGGTCGTGCCGATCCGCAAGGACATGCCGTGGCCGCAGGCCGCCCTCGTCGGCTGCTGCGTGGCGACCGGCGTCGGCGCGGTGACGCGCCATGCCAAGATCGAGGCGGGCTCCACCGTGCTGGTGATCGGCTGTGGCGGCGTCGGCCTCAACGCCGTGCAGGGCGCCATGCTCTCGGGCGCCTCCAAGATCATCGCGGCCGACATCCTCGACAACAAGCTCGAGATGGCGAAGACCTTCGGCGCGACGCACACGATCAACACGGCAAAGGACAACGACCCGGCCAAGAAGGTGAAGGAGATCACCGGCGGCCTCGGCGTCGACTATTCCTTCGATGCCGTCTCGGTCGAGAAGACGCAGGCGCTGGCCTTCGACGCGCTGGCGCCGGGCGGCCACGCGGTTGCCGTCGGCATCTCGGCCGCCACGGTGAAGGCGCAGTACTCGCCCTTCATGATGGTGTTCGCCGAGAAGAAGGTGAGCGGCACCTTCTATGGCTCCGTGCGGCCCGACCTCGACTTCCCCGTGCTGGTCGACCACTACATGAACAAGCGGCTCAACATCGACGGCCTGATCAGCCGTACCTACAAGCTCTCGGAGATCAACGAGGGCTTCAAGAAGATGATGGGCGGCGAAGTGGCCCGTGGCGTGGTGGTGTTCGACTAGCCATGTCCCTCTACGAAATCCTCGTGATTGTCGCCCTCGCGGGCGTCGGCGGCTGGGCCTACTACCTCTATCGCCAGGACACGAAACCGAAGTGAGCGACCTCGACGAGTTCGGCCTCACCGACGAGCAGAAGCTGATCCGGCGCAACGTCGCCGAGCTTCTGGCGCGCGTGCTGCCGGCGGAGGAGATCCGCCGGCTCGACGCCGCCAGCGAGTTCCCGCACGCCGCCTTCAAGGCTTTGGCCGAGGCGGGCTACATGGCGCTGCCCTACGATCCCGCCTATGGCGGCATGGGCGGCTCCCGCAAGGATCTCGTCGTGCTGGTCGAGGCGCTGGCACGACACTACAGCGGCGCGTCCTCGCTCTACCTGCCGACCGTGGTCTATGGCGGCATGCACCTGCAGCTCACCGCGGGCGAGCATCTGCGGCGTCGCTA
>SCVT01000690.1 GCA_004296815.1 Reyranella sp.
AAGCCCGCGGCGAGCAGCGCCTCGGTCGCCGCCCTTGTCGCCTCGGTGGCACTCTTGCCGGCGCGTACCGCCTTCGCGACGTTGTTCAGCTCGCGATAGAGCGCCACGGCCTTGGTGCGCTCCTCGGGGCTCATGTAGCGGTTGCGCGACGACATCGCGAGACCATCGGCCTCACGCACCGTCGGCATGCCGACGATCTCGAAGGGCATGGCGAGGTCGTGGACCATGCGCTTGATGACCTGGAGCTGCTGGTAGTCCTTCTCGCCGAAATAGGCACGGTCGGGCATCGCCATCAGCATGAGCTTGCTCACGACGGTGGCCACGCCCTCGAAATGCCCCGGCCGCAGCGGGCCGCAGAGGCCGTCCGTGATGCCGGTCACGCGGACCGTGGTCAGCGGCTGGCCGGGGTACATCTCCTCCTTGGTGGGTGCGAAGGCGATGCGGCAGCCGGCGGCCGTGAGCTTGTCGAGGTCGCCCTGCTCGTCGCGCGGATAGGCGGCGAAATCCTCGTTCGGACCGAACTGCGTCGGATTGACGAAGATGCTGGTGACCGGCACGTCGCCGCGGTCCAGCGCGCCCCGCACCAGGCTGACATGGCCTTCGTGCAGCGCGCCCATCGTGGGAACGAGCCCGATGGTGCGGCCCTGCTTGCGGAACGACGCGACCGTACGGCGCAGGTCGGCGACCGTGCGCACCACGATCAGGCCCTGGTCCTGATCCGCCATCGTCTTCTCCTGCTGGTCTCTACGCCTTGGCGAGGATCTCCCCGACCCTCTCGGCCGGAGCCGCGACGATATTCGACGAAAGCGCGCCGCCGTCCCGGAGCACTTCGACGCGGCCCGTCGCTTCCGAGAAGACGAGCACCTCGTAGCGGAATTCCGCCTTCAGCATACCGATCAACGCGGCACTGCTCGTGCCCTGCGCCTTCAGCGCCTGCTCGTTCGCCTCGAGCAGCAGCAGCGGCCGCTGCCGGCGCAGCACGTTGCCGGCGCCCTTGAGCACGCTCGTCTCGGCGCCCTCGACGTCGACCTTCACGAAGTCGACGCGCGGCAAGGCCAGGCGCTCGACGAGGCCGTCGAGAGTTTCGACGGTCACCATCTCCGCGTTCGCGGCCTCGACCTCGTCGTAGACGAACGAGCCCAGCGTGTTGTGGCCGGTGTGCTCGCCCGACGCGATCTGCAGGTTGGCCTTGCCGAGTGCCGCACCCAGCGCGGAGTCGACGACCGTCACGTTCGCAAGCGCATTGATGTCGACATTGTGCTGCAGGGTCGCGCGCTCGCGTGAGCTGGGCTCGACCGCTACGGCGCGGCCGGTCGGCCCGACGCGTGCTGCAACGAACAGCGTGTAGAGACCTTCGTTGGCGCCGACGTCGATCGCCACCATGCCGGGCGACAGCAGGCCGCGCAGGAACACGAACTCGTTGGGCTCGAACGAGCCGCTGACGTAGAGGCACATGCTCTGGTCGTTGCCCAGCGTGACGTCGACCATGGTGCCGTCGTACCAGGGCACGCGCAGGGGAACGACCAGCTTGCGGTCGCGCGCGCAGTCCCACAGCGCGGCGCGGCGCCAGGCCATCCAGCGCAGCTCGGGATAGTATTCGGCGGCGAACACCCAGCCGGGGTACGGCACGACCGGAGGCCCCTTGGGCGCGATCAGGTCCGCATAGAGCCGCGCAACCGAAGGGGCATGGACCAGCAGGCGCCAGGCGATGCCGTCCATGATGTGGCCGACGCGCCAGCGCACGGACGCCCACAGCGTCATCGGCACTTTCGCGGACTCTTCCTTAGGGGGTTTCGCGGCAGTCATCGACAGAACGGCCTTCGTCGTTTCTTCCAGCCGCGCTCATTTCGAGGCACAGCATGCACTTCCGCCGCGCGGCCCCCGCACACGACGAAAAATCGGACGCGCAATCTACAAGAGACGGCGGTCCGGTGGAAACGATGACCTGGTAGAAATTGGAGCGGGCGAAGGGATTCGAACCCTCGACCCCGACCTTGGCAAGGTCGTGCTCTACCCCTGAGCTACGCCCGCGCTCCGATCCGGCAGGGTAGGACGCCGGAAGGCGGCGTTGATAGGGCTTTTCGGCCCCCTTGGCAAGGGCCTGCCGGACGCTCAGCCCCGCGCCAGAAGACGCTGCAGATACTTGCCGTATTCGCTCTCGCGGATCGGCTGGATCAGCTTCTCCAACCCTGTGTCGTCGATGTAGCCCTTGCGCCAGGCGATCTCCTCGGGGCTGCCGATCTGCAGGCCCTGGCGATCCTCGACGGTCTCGACGAACTGGGCGGCGCGCAGCAGGCTCGACGGCGTGCCGGTGTCGAGCCAGGCATAGCCGCGGCCCAGCCGCTCGACCGTGAGCTTTCCCTGCCTGAGGTAGTGCGCATTGATGTCGCTGATCTCGAGCTCGCCGCGCGCCGAGCGGGGAATTTGCGTGGCGACGTCACAGACATCGGAATCGTAGAAATAGAGCCCGGTGACCGCCCAGTTCGACTTCGGGTTCTTGGGCTTCTCGACGATGCTGACCGGCCGGTCCTGCGCGTCGAACTCGACGACGCCGTAGGCGGCTGGGTCGGCCACCCAATAGGCATAGACCACCGCACCGCTGCCCGTGGCGCCGCGCTCGGCGACGGCCGGCAGCGAGTCGCCATAGAACAGGTTGTCGCCCAGGATCAGGCCGACGCGGCTGTCACCGATGAATTTCTTGCCGATCAGGAAGGCCTCGGCGATGCCGCCAGGCTTGGGCTGCGGCTCGTAGGCGATGTCGATGCCCCACTGCTTTCCATCGCCGAACAGGCGGCGATAGGCCTCGACGTCGGCCGGATTGACGATGAGAAGGATGTCCCGGCAGCCCGCCAGCATCAGCGTGGTCAGCGGGTAGTAGACCATCGGCTTGTTGTAGACAGGCAGGAGCTGCTTGTTGGCCGCCCGTGTCATGGGGTAGAGCCGCGTGCCGCTGCCGCCGGAAAGAACGATTCCCTTCATTCCACTCATGTAACGCCGCCCCATGCATAGCCCGCAACAACTATTCGCCCGCCTCGACCAGCTCGGGATCGACCATCGCACCGTCGAGCATCCGCCGGTCTTCACCGTCGAGGAGGCCAAGGCGCTGCGCGGCAACCTGCCGGGTCACCACATCAAGAACCTCTTCTTGCGCAACAAGAAGGAGGAGATGTGGCTGGTCGTGGCGCTCGAGGATCGCGCCGTCGACCTGAAGAGACTGGGCGAACGGCTGGGCGCCGGGCGTTTCTCGTTCGGCAGCCCCGACCGGCTGCGCCGCCAGCTCGGCGTCGAGCCGGGTTCGGTGACGCCGCTGGCGCTGATCAACGACGCCGATCGCGTGGTGCGCCTCGCACTCGATCGCGGCCTGGCAGAAGGCGGGCCGGTCAACGCCCATCCGCTCACCAACACCATGACGACGGCGCTTTCGGGTGCCGACCTGCTGCGCTTCTTCGCGGCGACCGGCCACGAGCCTCTCTGGCTCGACTTTCCGGTCTGACGTTATATTATAACGGAATGCTTCGCCGCGCGTTCCTCGCCACCCCCGCCCTGCTCGCCATCCGCCCGACGGCGGCCCAGGACCGGATCAAGGCCGTCGCCACCTTCTCGATCCTCGGCAACCTGCTGGCCGAGGTCGCGGGCGACCGGATCGACCTCGCGGTGCTGGTCGGAGCCGACATCGACGCCCACACCTATCAGCCGCGCCCGACCGATGCGCGCGCCGTCGCCGAGGCGAAGCTGCTGGTCAGCAACGGGCTGGGCTTCGAAGGCTGGATCGATCGCCTGGCCAAGGCGGCGCCCTTCAAGGGCCGCGCCGTGGTCGCCTCGGCCGGCGTGCCGACCATCGCCGCCGGCCACAGCCACGGCCACTCGCACGGCCACGGACCCGATCCGCATTGCTGGCAGGATGTCGGCCGCGCCCGGCGCTACGTCGCCAACATTGCCAAGGGCCTGTCCGAGGCCGATGCCGCGAACGCCGCGCACTACCGCGAGCGCGCCGAAGCCTTCGACAAGCGGCTGGCCGAGCTCGATGCCTGGGTGAAGGCGGAGATCGCCAAGGTGCCGGCCGACAAGCGCAAGGCGATCACCGGTCACGATTCCTTTCGCTACTTCGCGGCGGCCTACGGCGTGCAGTTCCAGTCGCCGCGCGGCTTCACCACCGCGAGCGAGCCTTCGGCGAAGGATGTTGCCGCGCTGATCCGCCAGGTGCGCGAGCAGAAGATCAAGGCGCTGTTCGTCGAGAACATGAGCAACCCCAACCTCGTCGAGCAGATCGCGCGCGAGTCGGGTGGCGTGGTCGGGCCGCGCCTCTACAGCGACGCGCTGTCAAAGGCGGATGGACCCGCGCCCACTTACGAGAAGATGATGCAGCACAACGTGACGGCGCTCACAGCCGGCATGGCGAAGAACTAGACAGCCCTTCTCAGACAGCCACGAACGGCAGTCCGGCGACGCGGCGCGCCGACTGCAGCGTGTTGTACATCAGGCAGGCCACCGTCATCGGTCCGACGCCACCGGGCACCGGCGTGATGTGGCCCGCGACCTTCTTGGCTTCCTCGAACGCGACGTCGCCGACCAGCCGGCTCTTTCCTTCGGCCGTCGGGATGCGGTTGATGCCGACGTCGATCACGGCAGCCCCCGGCTTCACCCAGTCGCCGCGCACGAACTCGGTCTTGCCGATCGCCACGACCAGGATGTCGGCCTGACGGCAGAGCGCCGGCAGGTTGCGCGTGCGCGAGTGCGTGATCGTCACCGTGCAATCCATGCGCAACAGGAGCTGCGCCACCGGGCGGCCGACGAGGTTGGAGCGGCCGACGATGACGGCGTTGGCGCCGCTCAAATTCTTCAATGCATCCTGCAGCAGCATCGAGCAGCCGAGTGGCGTGCACGGCACGGGGAAGTCGAGCGGTGCGCCAGCGGCAATCGAGCCTAGGCGTCCAACATTCACCGGATGGAAGCCGTCGACGTCCTTTGCCGGATCGATGGCCAGCAACACCTTCGCCGTGTCGATGTGCTTGGGCAGCGGCAGCTGTACCAGGATACCGTTGACCGTGGGATCGGCGTTGAGCTTCGCGATCAGCGACAGCAGCTCCTGCTCGCTGGCATCGGCGCCGAGCTGGTGGTCGAAGCTCGCCATGCCGCACTCGACGGCCGTCTTGCCCTTGCTGCGCACATAGACCTGGCTCGCCGGGTCGGCGCCGACCAGCACGGTGGCAAGGCCGGGCTTCGGCCCACCCTTCGCAACGAGTTCCGTCACGCCCGCACCCACGCGCTGCCGCAGGCCAATTGCGAACGCCTTGCCGTCGATCAACTTCGCTTCAGCCATTCTTCCGCACCCACTCCGTGATCCGTCCGGCGAGCGCCGCCGGCTCGCCCGCGATGCTCAAGGTCTTGTCGCGCGCCGAGGTGCCGCGCACGACCGCGATGGTCGATTTCGGCAGCCGCCAGGCCTCGGCCAGCAGCGCCGCCACCGCGGCGTTGGCTTTGCCATCCTCGGGCGCTTCCGTCACTGCGGCCTTGAGCGCGCCTTCGGGCGCGGCCGCGAGCAGGGCGCGGCGCGCCTTGGGCTGCACGCGCAGCTGGATGGTGACGCCGCCTGTGGTGCGGCGAAGGAAGGCGGGGTCGGCCGGACCGGCGCTCAGCGGATCAGGGCCGGCCAGACATACTCCCACAGCAGGCTGCGCACGAAGAACAGGCCGAGCAGGAGGATGACGGGGGAGATATCGACGCCGCCCAGGTTGGGCAGGATGCGGCGAATCGGACGCAGGACCGGCTCGGTCAGCCGGAAGAGCAGGTCGACCACGACGCGGATGAACTGGTTGCGGACGTTCACCACGCCGAACGCGACCAGCCAGCTCATGATCGCGCTGGCGATCACGATCCACGTGTAGATGTCGATGATGTTGTCGATGAGGATCGCCAGCGAACGCATCAGTTCCCCGCCCGAAAATGCCGGCAAACGCCGGCCGCGCGCACCCTACTCGGCATGGATTGTCGATCACAAGCCCATTCCCGGGCCATTTTCAGGCCCGCATTAGAGTGAGCTCGACGCTGCCCAGCCGGATCGAGCGGACGGCGCTGATGTCGCGCGGACCGTGCTCGGGCAGCAGCCGCGCGCCGTCGATGAAGGTGCCGCCCGGGCTGCCGAGATCCTCGAGCCCAAGCCGGCGGCCCGAGACCAGCAGCCGGGCATGCGGTTGGCCGACCGAGGGATCGGGCACGCTGAGATCGGTCGGCGCACCACCTGCCGCGCCGGTCAGCGCATAGCTGGACGAGGCGCCGTCGATGCTGAGCGAGACCGTGCCGCCGTTGCCCAGCGTGCCGGAGAGTCGCCAGCCGCGCGCGTCGGGCAAGGCGATGGCCGGGGCCGACAAGGCCGCCGGACCGACTGGTCGTGCCGGCGGCGGCGCATAGCCGGGCGTGGCCGCGGTGGCCGGCTCGTCGCGCGGCCAGCGCATGAAGGCGAAGACCCAGAGCAGGATCAGCGGCACGATCGTGCCGATGCCGGTCAGGCTGAGCAGGATGGAGCCCAGCCCCGCCCAGCCCGGCAGTCCCGCCTTCTCGACGATGCGCCACGCCATCCAGCCCGCGAGCACGGTGCCGATCAGCGCAAAGGCGCTGGTGAGGCCGAACAGGCCCGTCAGGGCCGCGATCTCCGCGCCCATCAGCGCCTCGGGCCGGCTTCGCCGGCCGGCCAGGTGCTGAACGCCAGCACGCCCATCACGATGAAGGAGCCGATGAACGGCACGAGATGGAACAGCGAGAGCGCCCCGGAGAAACCCGCGCGCGTGCAGATGCGCCAGGTCGGGATGATCAGCACAAGGGCCACCAGCAGGTGCGCGATCACGAAGAACGAGACCGCGAGCGAGCCGAGCGCCAGGAGCCAGCTCACAGGATCCATGTCAGCAGTCCATGATCAGGCGAGCGCCACGACTTCGATCTCGACCATGACGTCGCGCGGCAGGCGGGCGACCTCGACGGTCGAACGCGCCGGCGCGGCCGAACCGAAATACTCCGGCTTGCCGTAGACCTCGTTCATGGCCGCGAAGCTGTCCATGCTCTTCAGGAAGACTGTGGTCTTCACCGCCCGGTCGAGGTCGCTGCCCGCCGCCTTCAGCACGGCGCGCAGGTTCTTCAGCACTTGGTGGGTCTGCTCGGCGATGCCGCCCTCGACGAGGTTGCCGGTCGCCGGGTCGAGCGGGATCTGGCCCGCGCAATAGACCATGCCGCCGGCCACGATGGCCTGCGAATAGGGGCCGAGCGCCTTGGGGGCGGCGTCGGACTGGACCACTTTCTTGCCGTTGGACACTGGCTTACCTCTTCGTCGGAAAATGCCGTCCGGACGCTAACATAGGGCGGTTTGCTTGACAGGTGGCCCGGCAGGCCTTATCCGCGCGGTTCTCCGGGTCGGAGGGGGCTGTAGCTCAGCTGGGAGAGCGCCTCGTTCGCAATGAGGAGGTCAGGGGTTCGATCCCCCTCAGCTCCACCAACCGCCCCGACCCGCTGGGTGCATCCGGCCACATTCGCTGGCCCGCCGCGTCCCGTCGCGGCACAATTGCACTAGATGCGCAGACGCAAACGCCCCACGCCTGCCGAACTCGGCCTCACCGCCGAGGAAGGCCGCCTGCTCGGCGACCTGCGCACGCCGCAGCGCATCCAGGAATTCGTGGCGGGCCTGCGCGCCAACTTCGAGCAGAACGGCGACACGCTGCGCTCGGTGCGCGGTGTGCTGCGGCACGGCGAGGCCCACTGCATCGAGGCGGCCTTCACGGCGGCCTGCGCGCTCTGGCTGCACGGCGACCCGCCGCTCCTGATGGACCTCACCGCGACCTCGGACGATGCCGACCATGTCGTGGCCCTGTTCCGCCGCAACGGCTGCTGGGGCGCCATTTCCAAGAGCAACCATGCCTGGCTGCGCTGGCGCGACCCCGTCTATCGCAGCCTGCGCGAGCTCGCGATGTCGTACTTCCACGAGTACTTCAACAAGGGCCGCAAGACCCTGCGCACCTATTCCGCGTCGTTCGACCTGCGCCGCTTCGCGCCGGAGACCTGGATCACCGGCGAGGAGAGTTGCTGGGAGACCGGCGCCGCACTCGACGACGCCCGCCACTACCGCCTGATCGCCCCGGCGCAGATGCGCTGGCTGATGGCGCCCGACGCCACGGTGATGCGGGCCGACAATCTCGTCCAATACGAAAGCCGCGATCGCAAGACGGCCCGCAAATACTAGGGAGCACCACGATGAGACGCACGATCTCGATCCTGCTGCTGACACTTCTCGGCGCGACGCCGGCGGCGGCGAACATTCCGCCGGAATGGCAGGCGGCGGCCCAGGCGGTGATCGCCGACCTCGAGCGCGACACGCCGCAGGCCGCCAAGCCGTGGACCGGCGCCGAGCTGACGCAGGGCTGGAACCTCGCGCGCGCCTGGCGCAAGCACAACAACGGCAACGTCGAGATAATCCTCGCCGAGTACCTGACCTTCACCGCGATCTGCCGCCAGGGCTGCGCCAATCTCACGATCGGCGGCCAGAACTACGTCGCGATGGCCGAGCAGGTGAAGGCGCTGCGCAACCAGAACGGCGGCCCCTACGGCGTGGCGCAGAACGCGCATGCCTGGCTGGCGTCGCTGCCTGACCCGACGGGCGCGGCCAAGAAGAACGCCGCCCTCTGGGAGAAGGATCTCGACCTCGCCTCGGCCGACTTCGCCACCGGAAACGTCTACGGGCTGGCCTGGCTGCTGGCCCGCAACCGCCCGACGCCGCAGGAGCAGGCCGAGACCTTCGCCAAGTTCGCGATCTTCGTGCAGGGCAAGGCCTGGATCGGCCCGCGCTGCCTCGACATCTCGAGGGTGGCGACCGTGCTCGACGCGCCGCCGCGCATCGACGCCTGCAAATAGGCAAATAGAAAGGGGCGCCGCAGCGCCCCTTCCGGAAGTCCCTGCAGTCGCCGCTATTCGGCGGCGAGCTGCGCGTTCACGAACTTCTTGGCGTCGAAGTCCTCGGCGACCTTGAGGTCGTTGCCGATCAGCTTCTCGATGTCGATCTCGGCGTAGCCCAGCACGCCCATATCGCCCAGCGCCTTCTGCACCTTCGGCCCGAACAGGCCGATCTCCTTGAGGATCGGCACGATGCGGGTGAACAGGCGGGTGCGGAACTGCTGCATGGCGCCCGAATGGTAGGCGTGCTCCAGCATCTCCTTCACCGGCAGGCCCGAGCGCATCCAGACCTCGGCCTGGTTGAAGCGGTCGCGCATGAAGTAGAGCGCCTCGACGGTGAACTCCTCGCGCTCGGCGCGCTCGGCATCGGTGAGGTGCGGATAGTACTCGCGCAGCGCCATGCGGCCGAACGTGACGTGGCGCGCCTCGTCCTGCATGACGTAGGCGTTCACCGAGGCGGCGAGGTTGTTCTTCGCGCTGTCACGAATGCGCTGGAAGGCGGCGAGCGCCAGGCCTTCGATCAGCACCTGCATGCCGAGATAGGTCATGTCCCAGCGCTTGTCGGTCAGCGTCTGCTCGAGAAGGTTCTTGAGCGAGTCGGTGATCGGGTAGGCCGACTTGAACTTCTCGTGGATCAGCCGCTTGTAGCTCTCGACGTGGCGCGCCTCGTCCATCACCTGCGTGGCGGCGTAGAACTTGGCGTTCATGTCGGGAACGGTGTTCACGATCTTGGCGGTCGCGATCAACGCGCCCTGCTCGCCGTGCATGAACTGGCAGATGGAATGGCACTGCAGGTTGAAGCGCAGCCAATCCTTCTCCTTGTCGGTCATCTTGTCCCAGAAGGGCGAGCCGTAGATCGGGATGCTCTCGTCGGCCATGCCCATCGGATTGCCTTCGTCGAGCTCCTGCGACCAGTCGATACGGGTCGAGGTGTCCCACTGCTGCTGCTTGCCCTTTTCGTAGAGGTTCAGCAGGTCCGACGATCCGGCGTCGTACTCCCAGTTGAAGGCGATCTCCGTGGCGCCATCGAACTTCCAGTTCGTGACCTCGACCGGCAGCTGGTAAATCTTTTGCGTCGTCATGGCTCTTGCCTCCTGGCGCTGAACCTAGTCCCATCCCATGCGGAGCAACGAAGATGACGCTCCGCTCATTTTTCTGGGCGGAACCTAACACAGTCTGTTAGGAGAATCCCGCCCGGAAAAGCAGATTTCTGAAGACGGATTTTATTGATGGCCTACAACCAGTTGCGCATCGCCAAGATCATCCAGGAGACGCCCGATGCGCGCTCCTTCGTCCTCGAGATCCCGGCCGACCTGGCCGAGAAGTACCGCTACAAGGCCGGCCAGTTCCTGACCTTCCGAGTGCCGCTCGCCGACGGGGCCTTCAACCGCTGCTACTCCCTGTCGAGCGCGCCCGAGACCGACGGCCAGCCCAAGGTGACCGTCAAACGGGTGGTCGGCGGCAAGGGGTCCAACTGGTTCCACGACGCGCTGAAGGAAGGCGGCACGCTCGACGTGCTGCCGCCGGCCGGCCGCTTCGTGCTGCCGGTGGGCGATGCGCCGCTCCTGCTGTTCGGCGGCGGCAGCGGCATCACGCCCATGATGTCTCTGATCAAGAGCGCGCTGAAGACCGGTACGCGCCGCATGCGCCTCTTCTACGCCAACCGCGACAAGCCCTCGATCATCTTCGACGCCGAGTTCGAGGCGCTCGCCAAGGCGAACCCCGACCGGCTCGAGATCGTCAACCATCTCGACGCCGTGCAGGGCCTCACCACCAAGGACGAGATCCTGGCCACGCTGAACGGCTTCGAGACGGCCGAGGCCTATCTCTGCGGCCCCGGCCCGTTCATGACCCTGGTCGAGACGACGCTGCTGGGCGCCGGCATGCCGCGAGAGCGCGTGCTGATCGAGCGCTTCGAAGCCTCGGGCAACGATTCCATTCCCGTCGAGCCGGCCGCCGAAGGCGAGGTGATCCCGAGCGAGATCACCATCCATTTCGAGGGCAAGCCGCACAAGGTGCCGTACCGCAAGGGCCTCACCATCCTCGAGGCGGCGCGCGGCGCGGGCCTCAACCCGCTCTCCTCCTGCGAGGAGGGCTTCTGCGCCTCGTGCGCGGCCAAGCGCATCAAGGGCAAGGTCGTGCTGGCCAAGAACGACATCTACACCGACGACGATCTCGCCAACGGCTGGGTGCTGACCTGCCAGGGCCACTGCTTCGGGCCCGAGGTCGAGATCACCTACGACGTGGTGTAGCCATCGACGTCCGGCCTCTCGCGCAGGCGACGATCCTGACGATCGTCGCGGGCATCGCCGACGCGGTGGGTTACATCACCATGGGCGGCGTGTTCGCCGCCAACATGACCGGCAACACGGTGCTGGCGGGCATCGCTGCCGCCAAGCAGGACTTCACCAGCACCTGGGATCATCTCTCGCCGCTGGTCGCCTTCTTCGCCGGCGCGATGCTGGCCCGGGCGCTGCTGCGCCAACTCAAATCGCCCACCGTCGGCATCCTGCTGGAGGCGGTGCTGATCGCCGGCGTGGGCTTCCTGGGCGTCGGCATGGAGACGGCGGTGATGATCGTGGCCTTCGCCATGGGCCTGCAGGCCTCGTCGATCACCAGCTTCGCCGGCAGCGCCGTGAGCACGGTCGTGGTGACCAGCACGCTCGCCCGCACCGCCGATGCCGCCGTCGATCGCCTGTGGCCGGGCGCCGCCGCGAAGCCGGCACCCACCGGCAACACGCAGCTGCTGCTGCTCACCTGGATCGGCTATCTCGCGGGCGCGCTGATCGGCGGGCTGCTGGTGCACGCCGCCGTCTCTCAGCCGCTGCTCGTGCCGGCAGCGCTGCTCCTGATCGTCGTCTTTCTCTGAGGACTATTCGGCGGCGATCGAGCGCTCGACGAACATCTTCTTGTCGAACTCCTCGGCGACCTTGCCGTCGTTGGCGAGCTGCTCGGCGACGTCGACCTTGGCGTATTCCATCACGCCCATCTCGGCGAAGGCCTTCTGGACGCGCGGGCCCCACAGGCCGATATCCTTCACCGTGGGCACGACGCGGCTGAACAGCCGGCCGCGGAAGGAATTCATCTGCTTGGAGTTGTAGTGGATGTCGTCGAGCATCTTGGCCGGCAGTCCCAGCCGCTCCCACACTTCCGACTGGTTGAAGCGGTCGCGCATGAAGTAGAGCGCCTCGACCACGAACTCTTCGCGCTCGTCGCGCTCGGCGTCGGAGAGATGCGGATAGTATTCACGCAGCGCCAGGCGGCCGAACGAGACATGCCGCGCCTCGTCCTGCATGACGTAGGCATTGACCGCGCCCGCGAGCGTGTTGCCCGACTTGTCGCGAATCGACTGGAAGGCCGCCAATGCAAGGCCTTCGATCAAGACCTGCATGCCCAGATAGGTCATGTCCCAGCGGCGATCGGTCAGCGTCTGCTCGAGGAGCTTCTGCAGCGCCTTGTTGATCGGATAGGCGACCTTGAACTTCTCGTGCAGCAGCCGCTTGTACGCTTCGACGTGGCGCGCCTCGTCCATCACCTGCGTGGCGGCGTAGAACTTGGCGTTCATGTCCGGCACGGTGCCGACGATCTTGGCGGTCGCGATCAACGCGCCCTGCTCGCCGTGCATGAACTGCGAGATCGAGTTGGCCTGGAGATGGAGGCGCAGCCAGCTCCGCTCCTTCTCGGTCATCTTGTTCCAGTGGTCGGTGCCGTAGATCGAGATCGCCTCGTCCTTCAGCTCCATCGGGTTGTCGGAGTTGAGCTCGAGCGACCAGTCGAGCCGCGTGCTGGCGTCCCACTGCTGCTGCTTGCCCTTCTCGTAGAGCTCGAGCAGCGGCGCTGAGCCGTCGTCGTACTCCCAATTGAACTGGAGTTCGGTCGCGCCATCGAACTTCCATTGGGTGAGTTCGACGGGCAGGGCGTAGATCCGCTGCGTGCTCATAGCGTCGCCCTCCCGGGCCGTTGTTCCGTAGTTGGCCAAAAAGATGACGCTCCGTTCACCTTTTGGCAAGTCCCCAATACGCCTAGGGTTGGAGCCGGTAGCCGCCGCGGTCGGTCACCAGGATGGCGGCACTCGCCGGCTCCTTCTCGATCTTCTGGCGCAGGCGATAGATGTGGGTCTCGAGCGTGTGGGTCGTGACGCCGGCGTTGTAGCCCCAGACCTCGTTCAGCAGGACGTCGCGGGCGACCGGCCGGTCGCCGGCGCGGAACAGGTACTTCAGGATCGAGGCTTCCTTGTCGGTCAGCCGGATCTTCTTCTTGCCGCCCTTCTCCATCAGCATCTTGGCGGCGGGATGGAATTCGTAGGGACCGATCGTCATCACCGCATCCTCGCTGCGCTCGTGCTGGCGCAGATGGGCGCGCAGGCGCGCAAGCAGGACGTTGATGCGAAAGGGCTTGGTCACATAGTCGTTGGCGCCCGATTCGAGGCCGAGGATCGTGTCGGCATCGCTGTCGGCGGCGGTCAGCATGATCACCGGCGCGCGCACGCCCTGCCGCCGCATCAGCT
>SCVT01000691.1 GCA_004296815.1 Reyranella sp.
GGATGACCTTCGGCATCTGTCGCGTCGGCATGAAGATCAACCCCATCGCCGCGGCGACCACGCAGAACGGCAGGGAGATGTAGAAGACGTAGCGCCACGAGAAGTACTCGATCATCAGCCCGCCGAGCGTCGGGCCGATCGCCGGCGCGAAGACGACGCCGAGGCCGAACACGCCCATGGCCGTGCCGCGACGCTCCGGCGGGAAGACGGTGAAGATGGTGGCCATCACCAGCGGCTGCGCGACGCCCGCGCTGAAGCCCTGCAGCACGCGGGAGAAGATCAGCATGTCCTCGTTCGGCGCCGACCCGCCCATCAGCGCGCCGATGGAGAAGAAGAGCAGCGCGGCCACGAAGGTCCGGCGCTCGCCAAACACGCCGGTCAGCCAGGCGTTGATCAGCATGCCGGCCGTCATGGTCGCCATGTAGGCCGACGACATCCACTGCGCCTTGTCCTGGCCGATGCCGAAGGCGCCCATGACGTCGGGGACGGCCACGTTCACGGTGGTCATCGCCAGCACCATCGATACCACGCCCATCATGCCGGTGACGGTGACCAGCCAGCGATAGGCCGGGCCGAAGCGTTCGGTGAGGGCGGCGGCGGTCTGAAGCGGAAGGCTAGCGGATGTCAATTTCGACTTCGACCATCATGCCGGGCGTGAGCGGCTTCGGCATCTTGACCATGTCGATCTTGACCGGCACGCGCTGCGTGATCTTGGTGAAGTTGCCGGAGGGATTGGGCGTCGGCAGCAGGGCGAAGCGCGCCGTCGTGGCGCTGCCGATGCGCGCGACGCGACCCTCGAACCACTCGCGGGGATAGGCATCGACCGTGACGTGCACGGGCTGGCCGATCTTCAGCCGGCCGACCTGCGTCTCCTTGATGTTGGCCTCGATCCAGACCTCGTCCGGATTGTGCAGCAGCAGGATGCGCTGACCCGCCGCCACATATTCGCCCGGCAGCGTGAAGGTCCGATCGATGACGGCCGGAATCGGACTCTTGATCGTGCGGTCTTCGACATCGACCTGTTGCTGATGGAGTTGCGCCGCCAGCACGGCGACCTGATGGGTCAGCGCCTCGATCTGGGCATCGATCACGCCCAACCTGTCATGCCCGACCCGTGCTTCGCCGAGGCTGCCTTCGGCCTGCTCGTGCTCGGCCTGGAGCTGAAGGATCTGGATCTCGAGCTTGGTCACCGCTGCCTGCGCCACCTGAAGCTGTCGCTCATTGATGACACGGCTGGCGAACAACGTGCGCCCGCGCTCGAGTTCCAGTTTGGCAAAGTCGAGATCCGCGCGCAGGGCGGCCAGCGCCTTTTCACGAACCGTGACGCTCGAGGTGCGTGTGCGCATCGCGGCGTCGGCCTGATTCTGGTCGAGCTTGCGCTCGGCGCGCAGCCGCGCCCGTTCGACCCGTATCCCTTCGATCTGAGCCTTCAGACCATCGACCTTGAGCTTGGCGACCCGGTCGTCGATCTTCACGAGAACCTGCCCCGCCTCGACCTTCATCCCCTCGCGCACCGCGAGCTCGACGATCCAGCCGTCGGCGCGGCTCGACACCGTCACGATGTCGGCGGTCACGCGGGCATCGTATTCGTAGACATGGGTCAGGCGAAGATGGAGCTCGCGGCCACCATAGGCGAGGGCGGCAAGCAGCACGACGACAATGGCGATGAAGCGCGGGCTGCGCACGAAGCCCAGACGACCGGTGGTGCGAAGACGCTGGCGCGGCGGCGTCCCGATGGCCGGCGAAACCGGGGCCGGCGAGGCAGGCATCGTCTTGGCGACGGGCGGCGGCACCGATTGGTCCACGGCCTACCCTGCCGTTCCCGGCCGCGAAGCGCAGGCGTCGCCATGATCTGTCATGGAAGAAGAATACGGCTGAAACATTCGGCCGGCCATCGGTCCGGCCGATTTGCTGCACCGCGCCGGCTGCATGCCCGTCAGCATCCTGACGCCCGCAGTTCCGCATCCGTGCTCCCCGGTCTTGCCAAAACAGCCGACCCGGTCGACGGTTCGAAGAACGTGGGCGAAACGCCGCTCGCACAGCAAAAATCCAATCGGGAAACGTCGTCATGCCTGATGCCTCCCACTCTTCCGCGCCCCGCGATCTGGACGTCGCCATCGTCGGCGGCGGTCTGGCCGGCCTCTACGCCATCCACCGCCTGCGCAAGCTCGGCCTCAAGGTCCGGGCCTACGAGGCCGGCTCCGGCATCGGCGGCACCTGGTTCTGGAATCGCTATCCCGGCGCGCGCTGCGACGTGGAAAGCCTCGAATACTCCTACAGCTTCGACGAGGCGCTGCAGCAGGAGTGGAAGTGGCCCGAGCGCTACGGCACGCAGCCCGAGATCCTGCGCTACATCAACCATGTCGCCGACCGCTTCGACCTGCGCCGCGACGTGCAGCTCGACACCCGCATCAAGGCCGCCCACTTCGACCGCAAGGCCAACCAATGGACGCTGCGGACCGAGGCCGGCGAGGAGATCCGAGCCCGCTACTGCGTGATGGCGGCCGGCAACCTCTCGACGCCGCGCGTACCCGACTTCAAGGGCATCCACGACTTCAAGGGCAAGTGGTACCACTCGGGCCTGTGGCCGCACGAAGGCGTCGAGTTCACCGGTCTCCGAGTCGGCGTGATCGGCACCGGTTCGTCGGGCGTGCAGATGATCCCGATCATCGCGCAGCAGGCCAAGCATCTCACGGTGTTCCAGCGCACCGCCAACTTCAGCCTGCCGGCACGCAACATGCCGATGACCCCCGAGCGCGAGGGTCCGCACAAGGCCGAGTATTCCGCGCGCCGCGCCGCCGCGCAGGAGACGCCCTTCGCGATCGGCGGCTATCCAAGGCCGACCCGGAAAACCCTCGAGGTGCCGGCCGAGGAGCGCGCAAAGACCTACGAGGCCAAATGGCAGGAGGGCGGCAGCATCAGCTACCTCTATTCCTACACCGACCTGCTGGTGGACAAGGAAGCCAACGACACGGCTTCGGAGTTCGTGCGCAACAAGATCCGCTCGACGGTGAAGGACCGGAAGACCGCCGAGCTGCTGGCACCCAAGGACCATCCGATCGGCACCAAGCGGCTCTGCCTCGATACCAACTACTACGAGACCTACAACCGCGAGAACGTGGCGCTGGTCGATGTGCGCTCCGACCCCATCAAGGAGCTCACGGCGACGGGTGTTCGCCTGCAGTCGGGTGCCGAGGTCGAGCTCGATGCCATCGTGTTCGCGACGGGCTTCGATGCCATGACCGGTGCCCTGAACGAGATCGACGTCCGCACCGGCGACGGCGCCGTGCTGCGCCGGCACTGGGAGGGCGGGCCGCTCACCTATCTCGGCCTGATGGTGTCGGGCTTCCCCAACATGTTCGTCGTCACCGGCCCCGGCAGCCCGGGCGTGAAGACGCAAATGATCGCCTCGATCGAGCAGCACGTGGATTGGATCGCCGACACGATCGACCATCTCGGCAAGCACCAGCTCGACCGAATCGAGCCGACGCCCAAGGCCGAGATGGACTGGGTGCATCACGTGAACGCCGTGGCCGACTCGACGCTCTATCCGCTGGCCAATTCCTGGTACGTGGGCGCCAACATTCCCGGCAAACCGCGCGTGTTCATGCCCTATGTCGGCGGCTTCGACCGCTACAAGAAGCGCTGCGACGAGATCTCGGCCGGCGGCTATCCCGGGTTCACGCTCAGCCGGCACAAAGCCGACGTCGCTTGAGCGCGACGTTCGTCCACCATCGCATCGAGGCCGCGCCGCGACGTTGGCAGGCGCTGGCCGGGCGACTGGCGGACCGAGCCGGCGTCTACGGAATCTGGCGCAGCCAGATCGGCCGACCGCGTGACGAGGTGCAGGCGATCACCGTCTGGCCTCAGGGCACCACGGCCTCTGCGGCCGAGCGCGCCTTGCTGGGCGACGACGCCGACGTGCGCAACGTCGCGAGCGAAGCGATGGTCCCGACCTTGCGCCCGACCGACACCGTGCCGCCGACGCGCCAGGAGATCGGAAGAGC
>SCVT01000692.1 GCA_004296815.1 Reyranella sp.
GTAGCCGCAGGCGAGCCCCAGCGCGAGGCCGAGTATGCTCGAGATGGCGGCCACCGAGAGCCCGACCTCGAGCGACACGCGCGCGCCCCACACGGTGCGGGTGAAGACGTCGCGGCCGAACTGGTCGGTGCCGAACCACCAGCGTTCCGACGGCGGCCGGAGCCGGTCGCGCGGCGAGAGCTTGAAGGGATCGCCGACGAACGAGGGTCCGACCACGGCGACGAGGATGAGCAACGTCAGGAGCACGGCGCCGAAGGCGATGGTCGGGTTGCGGCGGATCGCGGTCCACAGCGAGAAGCGGCGCGCCGGCGGGGCGAGGTCTTCGGTGATCACGGCCATGGTCAGTACCGGATCCTGGGGTCGAGGAAGGCGTAGGAGATGTCGATGATCAGATTCACCAGCACCTTGGCGCCGGCGAAGACCAGGATCAGCCCCTGCACCACGGGATAGTCGCGCTTCAGCACGGCATCGACCGTGAGGCGGCCGAGGCCGGGAATGTTGAACACGGTCTCGGTGATGACCACGCCTGAGATCAGCAGCGCGATGCCGATACCGATCACGGTGACGATCGGCACGGCGGCGTTCTTCAGCGCATGCAGCAGCAGCACCCGGTCGGTCGCCAAGCCCTTGGAGTTTGCGGTGCGGATATAGTCCTGCGCCAGCACCTCGAGCATGGAGGCGCGGGTGATGCGGGCGATCAGCGCCATGTAGGTGACGCCCAAGGCGACCGACGGCAGGACCAGGCAGCCGACGAACGGCCAGAAGCCCTCGCTGATCGGCCGGTAGCCCTGCACCGGCAGGAGCTGCCATTGGACGGCGAAGAAGTAGATCAGGATGTAGGCCAGCACGAAGACCGGCATGGCGAAGCCCAGCACGGCGAAGGCCATGACGGCGCGGTCGACGAACTTGCGCGCCTTCCAGGCCGCAACCACGCCGATCGGAATCGCCAGCGCGACGGCCACGAACAGCGTCGAGAGCGTCAGCGCCACGGTGGGCTCGAGGCGCTGGGCGATCAGGCGGGTCACCGGCAGGTTGGAGAAGATCGAGATGCCGAAATCGCCCTGCAGGAGCTGCAGCGTCCAGATCGCGAACTGCTCGAACACCGGACGGTCGAGGCCGAGCTTGGCACGCACCTGGGCGATCGCTTCGGCCGTGGCGTCCTCGCCGGCGATGATGGCGGCGGGATCGCCCGGCGCGAAGCGGATCAGGAAGAAGACGAATATCGCCACCACCGCCATCACCGGCAGGGTGGCGAAAAGGCGTCGCACAATGTACGCGGTCATGCGGCTCGCGCGACGCCCTGGTTCAGGTCAGATGACATCTACTTCTTCTTGATGTTCCACAGCACCGCGAGGCCGGTGTTGGGGACGATCCCTTCAATGCGGTCGGCACGGTAGGCGAGCGGCACCGTCCACTGGCCGAACGGGATGTAGACGACCTGCTCGATCGCGCGCGTCTGCAACTCGGTGGCGATCTTCTTCTTGTCCGCGTCGGTCTGCGCGAAAGCGTAGGCGTTGCGCAGCTCCTCGATCTTGGCATCGCACGGCCAGCCGAACAGGCCCTTGTCGCAGGCGGCGCCGATCCAGGTGTGCAGCACCGGATTGGCCGAACCGACACCGCCGGTCGTCGTCACGAAGATGTGCCAGCCGCCCTGCGCCGGCGGATCCTTCTTGGCGCGGCGCGTAACGACCGTACCCCAGTCCATCGACTGGGCGTCGACGTTGATGCCGGCCTCGCGCATCGCCTGCACCAGGACCTGCGTCGCCGGGGTGATGGTGTTGTGGTCGGTCGCCTGCAGCACGGTGATCGGCTCGCCGTTGTAGCCGGCCTCCTTCAGGAGCTGCAGCGCCTTCTTCGGATTGTAGTCCTTCAGCATCGCGCTGCCGCCGTCGTTGGCGAGCGGCGAGCCGCAGGTCAGGATGCCGTGGCAGACCTTGTAGTAGTTCGGATCGCCCACGATCGCCCGCAGGAAGTCCTCCTGGTTGATCAGATGGTACATCGCCTGCCGCGCCTTCGGGTTGTTGAAGGGCGGGTGGAGATGGTTGAGGCGGATCATGCCGACGGTGCTGTCGAGATCGCCGGTCTTCATCAGCTTCACGCCGCGCGCCTTCTCGAGCATCGGCAGGAAGTCGATGCTGGGCGCTTCGAAGAAGTCGATCTCGCCGTTGATCAGCGCCGACATGGCGGTCTGCGAATCGGAGATCCAGACCAGCTCGACACGATCGACGCCGGCGAACTTGGTCCCGGCGAACGACGAGGCGGGCTCGTTGCCCGGCCGCGGCACGTAGTGCGGGTTCTTGACGTAGACCGCCTTGCTGCCCGGCACCCACTGTTCCTTGGCGAAGTTGAACGGGCCCGAGCCGATCGAATCCTTCACCTGGGTCTGCGGATCGGTGTTGGCCTCCTGCTCGCGCATGATCACCGCGACCGAGGAGTTGGTCTTGCCCAGCGACTCCAGCACCATGCCGTAGGGCTCCTTGAGCACCATGCGGAAGGTCTTGTCGTCGACCGCCTCGAGCGCCGTGATGTAGGAGAACAGCCGCATGCCGACGCCGTCCTTGGCGCCCCAGCGCTTCAGCGAGGCGATGACGTCCTTGGTGGTGACCGGCGAGCCGTCGCCGAACTTCAGCCCATCGCGCAGGGTGAAGGTGTAGGTGAGCTTGTCCGGGCTGATCTCGTACTTCCCGACCATCTGCGGCTGCGGGACCATCTTCGCGTCGTTACCGAACAGCGTGTCGTAGACCAGCATGCCGTGGATGTTGGCGATCGTCTGGGTCGTCCAGATCGGATCGATGACGCGCACATCGGCGTGCATCACCGCCTTCAGGACCTTCTCCTGCGCCTGCACGGCGAACGGCAACGTGACGGCCAACGAACTGGCCAGCGCAGTAGCGACAATGCGCTTGAACATACGAATCCTCCCGAAAGCTCCCCTCAGTCAGTATGCGAAGCCGCGAGCCACATTGTCCAGACGAGATGATGCGAGCGGCTTGCGCCGCTACGGCACGATTCCTGCGGGAAGCGAAACGCAATGCCGCGCGATCGCGCCCGGCGTGGTGATCCACACCGCATCCCGATGGGCGGCGATATGCCGAAGCACGCGCTTGAGGTGCCGCAGGCGGTGCGGCTGGCCGACGATATAGGCGTGCAACGCCACACCCATCACCAGCGGCCGCGTCCGGGAGAGTTCCATCATCTCGTCGAACTGGTCGATGACGATGTCGGCGAACTGCGCCGCACCATCCTTGCGGCCGACCACGGAGGGGATGTCGTTCGCCTCCTGCGGATAGGGCACCGAGAGAATCCGGCGGCCGCCGCGACAGCGGAACCAGACCGGCTGGTCGTCCATGCACCAGTCCAGGAGGTAGGAATAGCCCGCCTCGGCCAGCAGGTCGGGTGTGGCATGGCTGTGCGAGATCCACGGCCCCAGCCAGCCTTCGGGGCGCCGTCCCTCCTCCGCCGCGATCCGGCCGGTCGCCTCCTCGATCAGGCTTCTTTCCCCCGGCTCGTCGAGCACGCCCTGCCGTTCGGCGTTGGTCCGGCCGTGCCCGACGATCTCGTCACCGCGCGTCCGGCAGGCGGCCACGAGCTGCGGGGCGTAGTCGTACATCGAGCTGTTCACCAAGGCGGCCAACGGCAGCCGGAGCTCGTCGAACGCATCGAGCATGTACCAGGCGCCGACGCGATTGCCATAATCGCGCCACGCAAAGTTGAGAATGTCTGGGTGTGGTCCACCCGGCGCCAGCTCCGCACCAAGGCCCTCGCCGTAGGAAAAATGCTCGAGATTGAGCGCGAAATAGACGGCGAGACGCCGGCCCTCCGGCCAGGTGTAGTCCGCGCGCCCACGCAGAGGCACATAGTCGTATCGGTCGTGTGTCCTCAGTTTCATCCCGACAAAATAACGTCGCACGTCACGAAGGGCTACGGTTAGACCATGCTCGCTCGCCTGCTGTCCGCTGCCTTTGCCGGCAGCCTGCTTCTCCTCACCGGCTCGCCGGCCTTCGCCTACTACTCCAAGGACTCGTACGAAGCCGAGGTCAGCTTCACCGGCATGGTCGAGATCGCCGAGGACACACCCGACTACATACTGCTGCCCTCCTACATCAATCGGCAGCTCCTCTATCTTGCCGGTCCCCTCCAGGCCGCGCCCCAAAAGGCCGCCGCCAAGAACGACGCGAAGGTCGACGTTCTTGGAAAGCATCGCGACGGCAAGACCGGCAAGCTCTACGTCCGTTACCGCTATACCGGCACGTTCGTTCTCGACAACGGACTTCAGGACATCGTGAAGATCCGTCTGCCCCTCAATCTCGAGGAGATATGGGAGCGCTCGACCGACAAGTGTTTCAGCTGGGGCGAGAAGTATCGGATGGCGTACTTCTGGGCGCCGCTGAACAAAGGCTGCCCGTTGGTCGACGGTGTCGACTACTCCACCTCGGATGGCGCGATCGTCGCAAAACGCGCCAACACCGCTAGCACAGCGCCTGCCTACGAGCGGCTGGCCGACGGCAACGGAGAGATCCGCATCGTCCTGACGTTCGGCGCCGACGACGACAGGAACGGCAGTTCCACCCCCGACAAGAACACCGACTACAACGCCGGCAACTACCGCGACGTCCGCAAGTTCCTGCTGGGACAAGGCTTCTCGGTGCGCACCGTCGCGGCCGACGAGCGCGAGCGTGAGTGCGCAACGACGAAGTCCCTGGCCGCCTCACCAGGCCATGTCGAAGAGTTCACGCGCAAGGATGGCGGACGCAAGCTCGTCGTCCGCCTGTTCTGGGGCATCACCAACATCGGCGCGGACAGCGTCGCCTTCTTCTGCATGGCGAAGGAGGCTGCGGAACGCGGTTCCGTATTCCTGTACGCCGGACACTCGCGCGTCGGCTTGCTGGACCTCACCTACATGGGCGAGCAGATCGGCGCGCCCATCAAGATGAACAAGGACCGGTACCAGATATACGCGTTCTTCGGCTGCTCGAGTTACAGCTACTACAATCTCTCCTATTTCGGGGCGAAGGCCTCAAAGGACGACCCAGAGGGCACGAAGAACGCCAATATCATCACGAACGGCGTTACAGGCTCGTTCGCCTCGATGTCGGATTTCACGGTCAAGACCCTGGGGCCGATCTTCAGCTGGTCCGCGCGCGGCACCAGGGCCAGCTGGCAGCAGATCATGAATTCCTATTCGGAGAAGTTCCTGACCGGAGTGAACGGCGACGGGTAGTCGAACCGCATACCGGGCGGCGACGACTCCGCGCATCAGCAAGACGTAGCGTCGGAATACGCGATGGGCTACGGTCGCACACTGAATGAAGAATCCGCCGGCACGGCCCGCGGACGCATGGGAGGAAGAAAGCGTTGACGGCGACGAGTGCTGCCGCCTTGCCTGAATCGACTGAAGCCCTGCCGGCGACGCGCCGGATGGCGGCGCCCCTCTGGGTAGGCGCGCTGCTCATCCTGCTGGCCTTCCTGGTCATCTACCCGCTGCTGATGCTGTTCTTCGGGGCGATCAGCGATTCGAACCCGGTGATCGACGGGTTCGGCAAGTTCAACCCGTCGCTGACGCATTTCATCGCCGTCCTCGGCAACGAGAACGTCCACCTCGCCTTCTTCAATGCGCTGGTGGCCTGCGGCGGCGGCACGATCCTGGCGGTCGTCATCGGACTCGCCTTCTCGTGGATCGTCGTCCGCACCAACACGCCGTTCAAGGGCTTCATCGCCGGCGCGAGCATGATCCCGCTCTTCGTGCCGCCGCTCGTCGCGGGCGTTGCGTGGAGCATCCTGGGCTCACCCAAGACCGGCCTGCTCAACACGGCGCTGAAGTGGATGGGTATCGACTTCCGGTTCGACTTCTACTCGATGTCGGGCCTGATCCTCGTCTTCGGCTTCTACTACGCACCCTATGTCTACATGTTCACCGCCTCGGCGCTCCGGAACATGGACCCCAGCCTCGAGGAGGCGTCGGAAGTCTCGGGCGCCAGCGCCTTCACGACTATCTTCACCATCACCTTCCCGCTGATCGCGCCGGCGATCCTCGCGGGCTCGCTGCTCTCCTTCGTCGTCATGCTCGGCATCTACGGCGTGCCGGCCGCGCTCGGTGCGCCGGCCAACATCAGCGTGCTCACGACCTACATCTTCAAGCTCACTGCGTGGGCTCCGCCGCTCTACAACACCGCCGCCGCTGTCGCGATCCTCCTGATGTTCGTCACCGCGATCCTCGTCTGGGCGCAGCAGAAGGTGCTGTCCGGCAAGAGCTTCGCCACCGTCGCCGGCAAGGCCTTCCGCCCGCGCTCGCTCAACTTGGGGCCGTGGCGCTGGTTCACCTTCGGCCTCGCGCTCATTTACCTGTTCATCGTCGTGGTGCTGCCCACCATCGCACTGGTGATCGCGGGCTTCCGCCGCTTCCTGTTCTTCAAGGACTTCGGCGCGCTGTTCGACATGAAGGCGTACAGCTGGGTGCATTTCAATTCGATCTTCGACAACCCGCTGACGATGACGTCGATCTGGAACACCATGAAGGTGGGCGTGATCACCGCCCTGGTGGGTGGCGCCCTGGCGTTCGCGATCGGCTACACCGTCAACCGGACCCAGGTCGGCGGCCGCCGCTCGATCGACCTGCTTTCGACGATCCCGGTCGCGATCCCCGGCCTGGTGGTCGGCGTCGCCTACCTGTGGGCCTGGATCGGCCTGCCGGGCGGCCTCTACGGCACCATCTGGATCCTGGCGCTGGCCTTCGTCGCCCGCTTCATCCCCGACACGGTCAAGGCGCTCTCGACCTCGTTCATGCAGATCCACAAGGAGCTCGAGGAAGCTGCCTGGGTGTGCGGTCGCGGCCTGCTCGGCACGATCTGGACCGTGATGCTGCCGCTCGCGCGGCCCGGCATCGTGGCGTCCATGACCCTGCTGTTCGTGCTCGCCGTCCGCGAGCTCGGATCGTCGCTCTTCCTCTACACCAGCGACACGACCGTGATGGCCGTGCTGCTGCTCGACTATTACGAAGGCGGAAACATCGGCAAGACGGCCGCCTTCAGCCTTGTCCAGACGGTGATCCTCGCAGTGCTGCTGGGCTTCACCACCTGGCTTTCGCGCGGCGCTGCCGAAGGCACCGCACGCGCCGGGTGACAATCAGAAACAGGAGGAAACATCATGAAGCGTAGAACCGTACTCGCCGGCATGGCCGGCACCGCCGCCGCCGGCCTCGCCCTGCCGGCACAGTCCCAGCAGGATCCGTTCGGCTCCAAGGAGCTGATCGCCGCTGCGGAGAAGGAAGGCGGCCTCACCCTCTACACGGCCGACTTCGCCGAGACCCAGCAGGAGGTGATCAAGGAGTTCAACAAGCGCTTCCCCAAGATCAAGGTCGCGATGGTGCGTGCGCCGGGTGGCCAGCTCATCACGCGCATCAAGACGGAAGCGGCGGCCGACAAGCTCGGCGCCGACGTGGTCAACCACTCCGACCGCGGCCTCATGCTGGAACTCGTCGATCTCTTCCAGGACTATTCGCCGCCGAACGCCGCCGACTACCGGCCCGACGCGCTGGTCTCGCCGAAGCTGTGGCCCGGCGTCACGCTCGGCTGGGCGATCGCCTACAACACCCAGCTCGTGAAGAACGCGCCGAAGACGTGGATGGATCTGCTCAAGCCCGAATACAAAGGCAAGCAGATCGGCCAGGTCATCGGACCGTCGGGCGGCACGACCTGGACCCGCATCATGTTCGAGCGTCAGGTACTGGGCGAGGACTACTGGAAGAGGCAGGCCGAGCTCGGCATCGCCCTCTACCCGTCCGGTGCACCGCTCTCCGACGCGCTGGTGCGCGGCGAGGTTTCGATCGCCCCGCTGCTCTACAACATCATCTACACGAAGATCGTGGACGGTGCCCCGGCCGAGGCGATCTTCGCGCCCGAGGGCGTGCCGATCATCCCGTACGCCGACGGCATCACCAAAGCGTCGAAGAACCCGAATGCCGCACGGCTGTTCATGAACTGGCGTCTGTCCAAGGAAGGCCAGACCTTCATGATCAACAAGCTCGGCAACATTACCTCCCTCAAGGATCCGCCGGCCTATCCGAAGGGCTGGGACCCCAAGGTCATCAAGGTCTGGGTGCCGAAGTTCGACGAGTTCGACAAGCTGCGCGGCGCGTGGCTCGAGGAGTGGAACAAGACCTACGGCTACCGCCAGTGACCTCCGCACTTCTCATCCAGGACCTCGTAAAGCGGTTCTCGACGGGCAAGCCCGCCGTGGACGGCGTGAGTTTCGACGTGCCGGCGGGCGAGATCGTGGTGCTGCTGGGGCCTTCGGGCTGCGGCAAGACCACGACCTTGCGCTGCGTCGCCGGTCTCGAGCATCCCACGGGCGGCCGCATCTCGATCGGCGGCCGCACCGTGTCGGAGCTCCAGCGCGGTGTGCTGGTCAGCCCGCGCGAACGCGACATCGGCATGGTCTTCCAGTCCTACGCCGTATGGCCGCACATGACGGTGCGGCAGAACGTGGCCTATCCGCTGAAGCACCGTCGCAACGGCGGTGGCGGCGATATCGACACCAAGGTGAAGGAGACTCTCGAGCTGGTGGGCTTGGGTGAATATGCCGACCGCTCGGCCACCCTCCTCTCCGGCGGCCAGATGCAGCGCGTGGCGCTGGCCCGCAGCTTGGTCTACCGGCCACAGCTCCTGCTGCTCGACGAGCCGCTCTCCAACCTCGACGCCAAGCTGCGCATCCGTCTGCGCGACGAGCTGCGGCGCATCCTGAAAGCGACCGGCATGACCGGGCTCTACGTCACCCACGATCAGGCCGAGGCCGTCGTGCTGGGCGACCGCATCGGCGTGATGCGCGAGGGCAAGCTGCTGCAGATGGCGCCGCCCGGCGAGATCTACAACAGGCCGGCCGACTCCTTCGTCGCCAACTTCACCGGCGCCTCCAACGTGCTGCTGGGCAAGGTGCTGGAGCGCAAAGGCGAGCGCGCGACCATCGACCTCGGCCAGGCCGGCCGCATCGAGGCCTGGACGCCGCAGCCGCTCAGCGCCGGCGACAGGGCGCGCGTGGCGCTCAGGGCGGAGAACATCCGCCTCGGCGAGCGTGGCCCCGCCAACAGCTTCACCGGCCGCGTCGTGGAACGGCGCTACCAGGGCATGCAGACCGTCTACGATGTCGAGTTCGGCGGCCAGAAGCTCGAGGTGCTGGAGCTCGGCACGGCGGCTCGTCACAGCGACGGCGAGGTCGCCATGCACCTCCCGCCCGACACCTGCTGGGCCTATCGCGACGAGGGTCAGGCCGCGGTCGACTGAAGCGCTGCCCCGAGCGCCGCGACGAGCGGCGCATCGTGCTCCGGCAGCAGCACCTGCGGATCGAGCGTCAGGACGCCCCGCGCGGCATGGCGCTCGGACAGGTGCACTGGCGGATCGCCGCGCTGAAGCCGCGCGCTGAGCGCCAGGGCATCAGGCACCGCGATCTCCAGCACCGGGACACGCCCGGTCTCTGCCGCCGGCACGAGCTTTACCTGCGCTCCGTTGAGTTTCAGGGCGATGGCCTTCAGCCGGGTCTCGAGCGCGGTATTGGCTGCCGCATCGTCGGCTCTCACGAAACGATCCAGCGCCGTCAGCAGGCCGACGATCTCCTCCTTGCCCGCCTTGAAGCCACGGCCGATGCCGTGATGGGGCACGCCGCGGAGGTTGGCGCGGTCGACCAGCCGCGGCGGCGACCAGGTCTCGGGCGCCACGTCCATGTCGAGCTGTTGCAGGAGCGCCGACGCCACGAGGTCGCGGCGGCCCGCCAGGATGCCCGACGCCTGCGGCCCGCCCAGCGCCTTGCCCCCGGAAAAGGCCACGAGGTCCACGCCCATGGCAATGAACTTGCCGAGATTCTCCCGCGGCGGGAGCTGGGCGGCCGCATCGACGATCAAAGGGATGCCGTTGGCGCGACAGGTGGCGATGGCCACCGGCAGGTCGACGATGCTGGTGGCGTTGACCGAGAAGGCCATCGCGACGACCGACGGCGACAGAGCCGCCTCGATTTCCCAGGCCTCGAGGCCGCGCACACCGGCGCCGGTGCCGCGATCGTTGTGCCCGATGTCGACCAGGCGTGCGCCGGATGCCGCGAGCGCATGTGCGTATCCGGTACGATGCGTGCGCGGAACCAGGATATCGCGGGGAAATGCTTCCGCGTGCGGCAGCGCGGCCATCTTGGCCACATCCCAGCGCGCGATCGACGCGGCGGCGGCGAGCGTCAGCGCCGCAGCGGCACCGGTCGTCACCAGCCCGGCCTCGGCGCCGGTCACCTGGGCGATGCGGGCGCTCGCGGCGTCCTGCAGCTCGCCGATGTCGACCGAGGCGCGCGAGGCGGCCGCCATCGCCTCGACGACCTCGGGTGCCATGACGGCGCCGCCCAGTCGGGTGAGCGCGCCGGCGGCATTGATGCGACGGCGCACGCCCAGCGCCGCATAGGGATCGGAATCGGCCATCCGCCGATACTAGCAGGCGACGGTTGGCAACGCCGCTGCGGTCGTCCATCTAGAGTCCATGGACTATCAGCTCAAGGACAAGACCTGCCTCGTCACCGGCGCAAGCTCGGGTATCGGCGCCGGGATCGTACGGCTTCTCGCGCTTCAGGGAGCGAAGGTCGCCGCCACCGCGCGGCGCGTAGACAGGATCGAACGGCTCGAAAATGTCGTCGCACTGCCAGGCGACGTCACCGCTCCCGCCGATCTGTCGCGCCTGGCCAAGCTGGCGACCGAGATTCTGGGCCCGGTCGACATCCTGGTGAACTGCGCGGGCGGCTCGCGTCCGACGGGACCGGACGCCGGCGACGACGTGTGGGAGGAGGCCTTCGCACTCAACTTCACGTCGGCGCGGCTGCTCACCAAGGCGTTGCTGCCCTGGATGCGGACGCGCAAATGGGGTCGCATCGTCAACATCAGCGGCTCGATGGAGCCACGCGGCCTCAACGCCGCGACGGCTGCCAAGGCCGCGATGCATCTCTGGGCGAAGGGGCTCTCCTGCGACGTCGCCGCCGACGGCGTCACCGTCAACACCATCCAGCCCGGCCGCATCAACAGCGAACAGATCCTGCAGAAGCTTCATCCGACGGAAGAGGCGCGCCGCGAGTTCATCGAACGAAACATCCCGATCGGGTATTTCGGCGAACCCGAGGATGTGGCACATCTCGTTGCCTTCCTCGCATCGCCGGCCGCGCGCTACATCACGGGCGCAGTGATCCCGGTCGACGGGGGCATGCACTACTTCGCGCATTGAGGACTTGCTTGCTGAACTGGCTTCGTCGCGATCGAAAGGAAACTCCGGCAGCCACCCTGGGGCCCCTTCATATCGTCAGCCCCTGGGCCCGCTCGTCGGCCACGTCGCCCTGGACCGGCGGCGGCTACATGACCATCGTCAACGATGGCCCCGCCGACTGGCTGCGCTCGGCCTACTGCGAGGCCGCAGGCTGGATCGACATCTACGGGATCAGGGTCGTGGGTCCCGACCTGGCGATGCGTTGCCTCGATGCCCCGCTCGCGATTCCTCCGGAGGGCAAGACGATCCTGAAGCCGCGCGGCTATCATCTGCTGATGCGCGGACTGGTGGCACCGCTGGTCGCCGGAACACGCCTGCCCATGACGCTCCATTTCGAGAACGCCGGCAGTCTCGACGTCGACTTGCAGGTTCAAGCTCCCGGGCTCGTTGGCTCGCCAACCCTCTTCATGGAAAATGGAGCGGACTGACGGTCCGACGCCGCTGCGCCGCCAGATGCGGCTCGGCGTCTTCGTGCAGACGCCTGGCCACCATGTCGCGGGCTGGCGGCATCCCGATGCCATGGTCGATGGCTGGCCGAACCTCGGCCTCATGCAGCGCATCGCCGCGACCGCCGAAGCCGCCAGGTTCGACATGTTCTTCCTGGGCGACGGCTTCGCAACGGGCTATGGCGAGCATCCGTCGACCATCGGAAAGTTCGAGCCGCTGACTTTGCTGGCAGCGCTCGCGATGGGCACCTCGCGCCTCGGCCTGGCCGCCACCGCGTCCACGACCTACGCCGAGCCCTATCACGTGGCACGCGGCTTCGCCTCGCTCGATCACCTCTCGGGTGGTCGCGCCGGCTGGAACGTCGTGACGACGGCCTACGCCAAGTCGAGCGCCGTGTTCGGCCGCCAGCATCCGCCGCATGCCGAGCGCTACGCGATGGCCGAGGAGTTCGTCGAGGCGTGCCGGCTGCTGTGGGACAGCTGGGACGACGGCGCCTTCATCGGCGACAAGGCGAGCGGCCGCTTCGTGCGTCCGGGCAGCCTCCGCGTCCCCGACTTTCGCGGCAAGTACTTCACCGTGGAGGGCGCCCTTAACGTGCCGCGCCCGCCGCAGGGGCATCCGGTGCTGATCCAGGCAGGATCCTCGGGCCCCGGCCAGGCGCTGGCCGCCCGCATCGCCGACGTTGTGTTCACCGCGCAGAACGACCTCGCAGAAGCCCAGGCCTTCTACCGGGGGATGAAGGCGCTGCTGGTCGAGCATGGTCGCGCTGCCTCCGATGCCCTGGTCATGCCGGGGGTGATGCCGGTCGTCGGGCGCACGACACGCGAGGCACAGGAGATCCTCAGCGAACTGAGCCGCAACATCGACACGACGCAGGCTTTCACCGTGCTCTCCGAGCGACTGGGCGCCGACATGTCGGTCCATCCGCTCGATGGGCCGGTGCCCGACGTGCCCGAGACCGAGCACCTCAAGAGCCGGGCGGCGCTGCTGCTGCAGATGGCGCGGCGCGAAAAGCTGACTTTGCGCGAGCTGTTTCATCGCGTGGCGGCGGCGCGCGGGCATCTCCTGCCGGTCGGCACGCCGACCGAAGTGGCCGACGTTCTGGAGCACTGGTTCCGTTCCGGCGCTGCCGACGGCTTCAACGTCATGCCGCCCTTCTTTCCCGGCCAGTTCGAGGAATTTGCCAGGCACGTCGTACCGATCCTTCAGGAGCGCGGACTGTTTCGTGCCGACTACAGCGGTGTGACGCTGCGCGACCACCTCGGCCTCGCGCGAAAGATTCGACACATCTGAGTCTTCCATCGTCTCGTGCGTCGAGACTTGCAGGAATGCTCATTCAAATCAGCAGCGTCCCCTCGTTACGCTCTGTCCCCGCGTAACAGAGGTGAGTACCGGACATGCCCGACATCTACGAAACGCTCGATCTCGGCTACGACCTTCCCGAAGACATCACGTTCGAATCCGTCCCGGTCGCCCCGACGAAGCCGCCGCTGTCGAGGACCGTCACATCGTCGTACCTGCCACCGCCCGGCAAGCAGACGACGCCGTCATGCTTCGTATGGTCGACGGTCTACGGCCTCGCGACGTTCCGCGCCGCCAAGCTCTACGGCCTCGATCCGACCTCGACCGACAACCAGGCGAGTCCGATCTACACCTACATCCAGGTCGAGCTGAACCAGAAGATCGCGCCCAACACCTGCAAAGGTGGCAAGATGCTGTGGCCGCTCCAGTTCCTGCAGTTCAACGGCGGCACGGCGACGATGACGGATGCGCCAAGCCTCGACGGGTGCAGTGCCGCCTGGACCGCCTGGGGCAGCAATACCCTCCAGCCCAACTCCAACTTCGCCGTGCCGTCGTGGAAGGGCGTCGAGCTCACGGGCTCGAACGCGATGTCCAACATCCAGAACCTGATCGTCCAGGACATCCCGATCGCTTTCGGCTGCTGGCTCTACAACGATTTCGTCAAATACACCGGCAGCCCCGTGCCCTATGTCGGCAGCGGTGTCTTCGCGCCCAGCAAGACGCCCAGCGGCAAGGTCGGCCATTGCATGGTGATCATCGGCTACGACACCAAGATGGGGCCCAACGGCGCCGTCCTGATCCAGAACAGCTTCGGCGCGACCTGGGGCGGCACCTGGAACGGCAGCGGCGGCTACGTCTGGATGGACTTCG
>SCVT01000693.1 GCA_004296815.1 Reyranella sp.
CCTTGGGCGACAAGCCGACCAACACCTGCACCACGCATTTCTGCGCCGCCGACTCCGAAGGCAACATGGTGGCGCTCACGCAGACGCTGATGAGCCTGTTCGGCTCCAATGTGATGCTGCCCAAGACCGGCATCACCATGAACAACGGCATGCTCTGGTTCGACCCCGAGCCCGGCAAGCCCAACTCGATCGCACCGGGCAAGAAGCCGCTTTGCAACATCTGCCCGGTGGTCGTCTCGAAGGACGGCAAGCCGTGGTTCTGCATCGGCGCCTCGGGCGGCCGCCGCATCGTGCCGGCGGTGTCACAGCTCGCCCTGATGCTCATCGATCGCGGCATGGACGTGGAGGCTGCCTTCCATCAGCCCCGCATCGATGTGTCAGGTGTCGGACCGATCCGCGTGAACCGCGACCTCGCAGACGACGTAAAGAAGGCGATCGCGGCCAAGCTGCCCATGGTCGAGGTGGACAATCCCGTCTCGCCGCTGGGCTTTGCCAACCCGTCCTGTATTGTCCGCGACCCCAGGACCGGCGAGCTGACCGGCATGAACGAGGTGATGTCTCCATGGGCCGGCGGCGCAGCACAGTAATCGCGGCACTCTCGCTCGTTCTCCTCTCCACGCCGGCCGCGGCCCAGCCGGCGGCCGGCGTTCCCCTGCCGGTGCTGGTGCCGCTCACCGGCTTCGTGGCGCTCGAGGGTACCAGCCAGAAGAACGGCGTGACCCTCGCCGAGCGGCAGATCCGCGACGTGCGGATCGAGGCCCGCGTGCTCGACACCCAGTCCTCGCCCGAGACAGCAGTGACCGCGTGGGAGCGCGCCGTCCGCACGCCACTGCCGGCCGCGGTGATCGGCCCGATCCTCGGCACACAGATGCTGGCCCTCATGCCCAAGGCGCAGCAGGTCGGTGTGCCGCTGCTCACCATCTCCGGCACCGCGCGCCTCAGCGAGATGGGCAATCCCTACCTCTTCCGCTTCTTCCCGAGCGACGCCACGGTGAAGGTGGCGCACGCGCGCTACGTCGTGGAGAAGCTCGGCGCCAAGCGGCCGGCGGTGATCTACCAGAGCACCGCCTACGGCCAGTCGGGCAAGGAACAACTCGCCAAGACGCTGACCGACCTCAAGGCGCCGCCCGTTCTCGAGGAGAGCGTGGCGCCGACCGCCAACGACCTCACCGCCGCCTTCGCCCGCGCCAAGGCGGCCAACGCCGACGTGATCGTGCTCCACCTGCACGCGGCCTCGACCGTGCTCGCCGTGCGCCAGGCCCGCCAGATCCTGCCCGAGCTGCCGATCGTCGCCGGCTCGGCCATGCACCAGCCCGCGACCGCGGCGCTGCTCGAGCCCGCCGAGCTGAAGGGCGTGTGCGCCGAGACCGCGGCTTCGCCGATCTCGACCGCCGACGGCCCGATGAAGGGCTTCGCCGACTCCTACCGCCAGGCCTTCAAGACCGAGCCCGACGCCTTCGCGGCCGCGCAGTACGACGCCGTCCAGATGCTGGCCAAGGTCGTGGCCGACCTGCGCAAGGCCAGCGCCGACGTGACCCCGATCGCCGTGCGCGGCGCGCTCAGCCGCGAGAGCTACAAGGGCCTCGTCACGACCTACAAGTCGGACGGCAAGGGCAACATGGCGCACGAGGCCGAGATCGTCTGCTACGACGGCACCGGCCGCGTGCCCAAGGTCGTCGAGCGCTACAGCATCAAGTAGGTCCGCCGTGCCGACGCAGTCGCGACGGGCCTTTGATGCCGCGTTTCCGCGGTCTTTCTGATTTTCGAGCGCTACACCGCGACGTACCGTTTTGTAGCAGTTGTCGCAGGTCGCACGTCGGGCCGGCGTGAGGATCGCCGGTCTTTTCGACTTTCATTCAACAAGGGAGCGCAGCGCGCTCCGGGGACATCTCCAGGCCGAGGCTTAGGAGACTCGTGCGGTCGGTTGGGTCCGCCGTCCTGATCGTTGAGGACCCGGTCAGGACCGGGCCCACGATAGTATATTTCCTACCACAAACCTGCCGAACCTGCAAGTCCCCGCCGAGCGAAGCTCGGCCTAGTGATGCTTGCCCGCCGGCTGGCTGAGGCGGTCGACGTAGGCGATGCCGACGGCCGACAGGATGAAGAGGCCGTGGATGATCGACTGCCACATCACGCCCGCCTCGGTGAGGGTCGAGCCGGGCCTCCCGAGCTGGCCGGCCTCGATGAAGGTCCGCAGCAGGTGGATCGAGGAGATGCCGATGATCGCCATGGCGAGCTTGATCTTGAGCACGCTCGCATTGACGTGGCTCAGCCACTCCGGCTGGTCGGGATGGCGGTTCAGCTCCATGCGCGACACGAAGGTCTCGTAGCCGCCGACGATGACCATGATCAGAAGGTTGGAGATCATCACCACGTCGATCAGCCCCAGCACGATCAGCATGGCCTGCTGTTCCGTGACGCTCGGGCTCTCGGCGACGAGGTGAACCAGCTCCTTGAGGAACAGCCAGACGTAGACGCATTGCGCCACGATCAGGCCGACATAGAGCGGCAGCTGCAGCCAGCGCGACGCGAAGATGAACCGCGGGATCGGGCGCAGCGGGCGCGGGTCGCGGATAGGGTCCAGGTTCGCGTCGGCGGTCATGAGGGTCCCATCGAAAGTTGGTCGGCAGGCGCTTCTGCATCAGTCGGGCCGGGGCTGGCAAGCGGCCTCTTTTGGCCCGCATTCCTGCAACTCGGTGACCTCGGGCGCTTTTGGGCGGGGGCTGGGAGGCGGCATGGCGCGCATCAAGGCCCGCATCAAGGTCCGCAAGGGCATGCCGAGCACCGCCCTCGACCGGGCCGAGTTCGAGCGCCGCCTGCATCGGCCGCGGCCTCGCGGAACCCCGGCCGAACCAGATCAGGCGGCGTAGAGCTTCACCGGCTTGTCGAAGCCCTTGATCTCGTGGAACCTGCCGAGGTCGGCAGGCAGGTCGGCGCCCATGGCTTCGCGCACGGCTTCGGTGACCAGGATCTCTCCGGCGGCGGCGGCCGACTGGGCGCGCGCCGCCATGTTCAC
>SCVT01000694.1 GCA_004296815.1 Reyranella sp.
GCGCAAGCGCCGACGTGATCGTCACCTTGGCCGCCTGCCTCGAGGAGCTGACCTGATGGCCAACGTCCTCGTGAATGCGCCCAAGACCGCCAAGCGCGGCGCCGTCGTCGAGATCAAGGCGCTGATCCAGCATCCGATGGAGACCGGCTTCCGCACCGGACCCAACGGCAGCATCTATCCGCGCAACATCATCCAGCGCTTCACCGCGACCTGGAACGGCGCCGAGATCGTGAGCATCGATCTCTCGCCCGCCATCTCGGCCAATCCCTTCGTCTCCTTCTCGGCCGTGGCGCGCGAGAGTGGCACGATCAAGCTCAGCTGGACCGGCGACAACGGCTTTGCGGTCGAGGAGCAGGTCGCGATCGCCGTCGAATGAAGCCGACGCGGATCGTTGTCGGGCTGCTGCTCGTCTTTGCCACGTCTTACGCATTGGCCCAGAGCGGCGCCGACAAGCGGCGCACCGGCTACCAGGACATGGGCGAGGCGCTGCAGAAGATGCAGGACGACGACACCGCCAATCCCGGCATGCTGTTCGTCCAGCAGGGCGGCAAGCTCTGGTCGAAGGCGGAGGGCGCGGCCGGCAAGTCCTGCGCCGACTGCCACAGCGTCGCCAGCATGAAAGGTGTAGCCGCGCGCTATCCTGCGATCCCGAAGGACGGGGACCGGCCGATCGACCTCGAGGGCCGCATCAACCGCTGCCGCCTCGAGAACCAGAAGGCCGACCGTCTGCCGCCGGAGAACGACGAGTTGCTGGCGCTCACGGCCTATGTCGCCAACCAGTCGCGTGGGCTTCCGATCGCGCCGCCGGCCGACCCGCGCCTGACGCCGTTCCGCGCGCAGGGCGAGGCGATCTGGCGCCAGCGCCAGGGCCAGCTCAACCTCTCCTGCGCGATCTGCCACGACGATAATGCCGGCAAGAAGCTGGCGGGCATCCCGATCCCCGAGGCCCATCCCACGGGCTATCCGATCTACCGCCTGGAATGGCAGGCGCTGGGCTCGCTGCGCCGCCGCCTGCGCAACTGCCTGGTCGGCATCCGCGCCGAGCCCTATCCGAGCGGTGCGCCCGAGTACGTGGCACTCGAGCTCTACCTCATGGAGCGTGCACACGGGATGAAACTGGAGACGCCGGCGGTCCGTCCATAGGCAAACTTCAGTCAGCGGCGCTAAGATGGCGCATGGTTTCGGTGTCCCGTCGGACCGTGCTCGCAGCGATGCCCGCCATCGCCTTGCCGGGCCGCGGTGTGGCCGCCGACCCGGCCAAGCTGCGCATCGGCACTGGTGCGGAAGGTGCGGCCTTCCTCCTCTACGGCACCGCCCTGGTCGACGGGCTGAAATCGACGGGCTTCGGCCTCGACATCGCGAACAAGCCGACGCGCGGCACGCTGGAGAACGTGCCGCTGCTGGAGAAGGGTGAACTCGACATCGGCTTCGTCTCCGGCGAGGTGACGCACGAGCTGCTTGCCGGCGTCGGCCGGCCGCCGAGCCGCATGAAGATCATCTCGGTGATGTATCCGACGGCCGGCATGTTCGCCGTGCGCGCCGACAGCAGTTTCCGCTCCATCGCCGATCTGCGCGACCGGCCGGTCGTCTGGAACTCGCGCGGCTCGGGCCTCGCGGTGCAGGGCCGCTACATCATGGACGGGCTCGGCCTCGACCCCGAGAAGGACTTCGAGCCGATCTACACCGAACGCCTCTCGGAAGGGCCGC
>SCVT01000695.1 GCA_004296815.1 Reyranella sp.
GGCGGGTTGAGCGAGAGGATGAAGGGGATGAAGCCGTCGGGCCGCTTGACCGGCACGTCGATCGAGACCAGCGGCCGCTTGGCCGTCACACCGATGAAGACCTCGGAGACGGCGGGTCGCCCGGTCTCCATGACCCGGCGGATGGTCGCGAGGTTGACGCGGGCGGGCAGCGGCGTGCCGTCGGGGACGCGGGTGTTCAACACCTGCTGGCCGTCGGGCCGCAGCAGCAGGATGTGCGAGCCGGGCAGCTGCTCGTAGATCACGGAGTCGACGCGCTCGCGGAAACGGTCGAGGCGGGACTCGGCCAGCGAGTTTGCCTGGGCCAGCACCACCAGGGTGGCGATGCGGCCCTCGATGTCCTTCTCGATGGCGATGCCCAGGCTGCGCGACAATTCCAGCGTCTTCTGGCCGGCGGCGGCGAGCTCGTTGCGGTAGTCGTGGTAGCGGCGCAGCACCGTGAAGGCGGTGAGCGGCACGACGACGGCGAGCAGCAGCAACGCGAGGCGTGCGCGCAGCGACAGGCGCAGGCGCGACCGCTTGGCGCCGCCCGGCATGCTCATCGTTCGGCGCGGCCCGCGAGCGCCCGTCGCAACGTCTCCTCGAGGAGCTGGCGGCGGAACGGCTTGGTGAGCAGCGGGTGGCGCGGATCGAGCGCAGCCTCGTCGGTGAAGCCCGACATGAAGACGATGGCGGTGGCGGGCCAGTGCCGCTCGACCGCGCGCACGAGGTCGGGGCCATTGAGCACAGGCATCATGACGTCGGTCAGCAGCAGGTCGAAGGGCGGCGCACCCCGCTCGGTGCGGGCCTGGCAAGCGGCGAGGGCGGCCGCGCCATCGGCTGCCTCGAAGACGTCGTAGCCCAGGCGCGCGAGCTGGCCGGCCACGGCGCCGCGCAGCTCATCGTTGTCCTCGGCCAACAGCACGTGCATCGGGGGTTCCTGCGGAGCCAGATCGGTACGATACGCGTCGATACGCGCCGAACTACGCAAGCCGGCGCGAAGCAACCGCTTCCCCGCCAGTGTCCGGAGTGTGCTGGGAAACCGGCGCTTGCGGCAAGAGCACGGTGAAGCGCGCGCCGCCCTCGGGCCGGTTGGTGGCCACGATCGAGCCGCCCATCTCCTCGACGATGCGCCGGCACACGGCAAGCCCCAGGCCGGTGCCCTTGGCGCGCGGCTTGGTGGTGACGAACATCTCGAAGAGCCGCGGCAAGACGTGGTCGGCGATGCCGGGGCCATTGTCCTCGACGGTGACGCGCACGGCGGTGCCGGTCGAGGTGAGGATGGTGCGGGCGGCGACGTCGATGCGGCGGGTGGCCGGGTTGGCATCCCGCCCTTCCTGCTCGAGCAGCGCGTCTCGGGCGTTGTTGATCAGGTTGATCATGACCTGCTCGAAGCGGCCGACATGACCCACGACCGACGGCAGGTCGTGATCGCACTCCAGGGCGAGATCGATGCCGGCGTTGCGCACGGCCTCGCGCGTCAGGTCGACGGCGCCCGCGAGGGCGGCGCGCGCCTCGAAGGGGGCGGGCTTCTCGGCCGAGGTGGCGCGCGAGTAGGCGCGCAACTCGCCCGTGATGCGGGTCATGCGCTCGACCTGCTTGAGGATACGCTCGAAGCGGCCGGCCACCGGCATCGGCTCCAGCGACTCCTTGGCCCGCGCGGCCTCCTCGAGCTCCTCGATCGCCGACTCGGCCACCATGGAGATGACCTGCAGCGGCTGGTTGACCTCGTGGATCACGGTGGCGGCGATGGCGCCGACGCTCTTGAGGCGCTCGGCGTCGAACAACGCACGCTCGGTCTGGCGACGCACCGTGTCGTCGACGCCGACGAACACGATCTGGCGCACCTCGCCCGCGGCGTTCAGGACCGGCCGCGCCGTCAGCTCGACGATGCGCTCGGCCCCCGCGGCATCGGCCAGGGTGAGGGTGCGATGCGCGGTCTGCAGCTCGTCCTCGCGCCAGGTGCGAGTGCCCCAACGCTCGAGGAGGGCGGCGTCGACTGGCGGCCCGAAGAAGTCGACCAGCGAGCGGCCGACCGCATCCTCCTCGGACAGGCCGGCGAAGGCGGCGAACTCATGGTTGACGGTCAGCACGGAGAGGTCGCGGTCGGTGAGCACCACCAGCGCACCGCTCGATTCAATGATCGAGCGCAGGCGGGCGCGCTCCTGCTCGAGCCGGCGCGCGAGCCGCACGTGCTCGTCGACGTCACGCACGACACCGCTCACAATCGCCTTGCCGTCGTTGCGCTCGAAGTTGCGGAAGCGGGCCTCGGCGTAGCGCACCGATCCGTCGGCATGGAGCACGCGGAAGCGTGCCTGCTTCACGCGCTCCGAGCCGTCGGCGGCGCGCAGGACCTGGCGGATCGTGTCGCGCAGCAGCTCGCGGTCGCCCTCGTGCACGCGCTCCAGCGGCAGCGAGCCCACCAGCTCGGCGGCGGAGACACCGAACAGCTCCTGCGCGGCCGAGCTCGCGAAGGTCAGGATGCCGGTCGTGACATCGAGCTCGAAGACCATGTCGGCCAGCGACTCAACCAGGAACTGGTATTCCTGGCGCGCGTTCTCGCTGGCCAGCTGCAGCTCCTTGATGTGGGTGACATCGGCGCGCAGGCCGACAGTGCGGCCCGACGGCATGGACTTCTCCGACCATTCGAACCAGCGGCCGTCGGCGGCGCGGCGCGTCTGCTGCGTCTCGCGGCTGCGGAAGCGCTGGACCCATTCGTCGACGGTCTGCGGCCCCCCGCCTTCGTCCTGGGACGGACCGTTCTGCTCGACCGAAGCGACGGCGAGCTCGGCGTAGGTACGGCCGATCGCGTCGGGGCGGTTCAGCACCGGTGTGATCGCGGCCGCCGTCGAATTGTAGAGCATCAGGCGCTCGCGCGAATCGTAGACGACGATGCCGGCGGGCAGCGCCTCCAGCGTTTCCGACAGGAGCGCCTCGGCCTCGCGCGCGCTGGCATAGAGCGCATGACGCTCGAGGGCGCTGCGACCGACCATCAGCATCAGCACGCAGCCCGCGGCGACGAAGCCCAGGATGCTGAAGGCCAGCACGAGCAGCGCGCCCTGGTAGTTCTCGAGGATGGAGTCGAGGTCGCGCTCGAGATCGGAGGCGACGGCGACGCCCGAGGTGGTGAGCGCGCCATGGCGGGCGAGCAGGGCGCGCAGCTCGGCATGATCGAGCATGGGCGGGCTCTCCGCCATCAGCGGCGCCATGACGTCGCGCAGCCGCCACGCATCGCTGCAGACCGGCGCGTCGGGATTGCCGCAGCGCTGGCCGAGCTGCTCGTCGAAGCGGCGCCAGGAGGCCGTCAACGCCGGCAGCGCGCGCTCGTCGCGCGTATGGCCGTCGCTGTAGGCCAGGACTCGCCGCACGAGCTGGTCGCCGGCGCGGGTCAGCTCGAGGACGCCACCGGCGCGGCGGCGCTCGGCGGCGACCTCGGCCTGGTGCATGGCGATACTGAGATGGATGAAGGAGGCGAGACAGCAGGCGAGGAAGACCAGGGCGGTGCCGGTGGTCCAGGCGACGCCCGCGGTGCCCAGCGCATCGCGCACCTGGGCGGGAAACGAGCGCACGAGCGCGGTCGGCGACCGCCGCCGCGGCAAGGGCCCTCCCGCATTCGCTACCGACATCGGCTTCCCGAAACCCCAAAAATCCCGTTGCCTGAGTAGTGCAGGAAGACAGCGGAGGCAGCCGCTATCGCCTCCGGAATGGAGAGAGTTGCGTCACGTAAAGCGGGTTTTCGGGCCTATTCGGCGTCCCGGATGCGCTGCTCCAGCATCGGCCGGATCGGGGCGTCGGCGGGCAGCAGGGCCAGCAGGGTCCGCCAGCGCTGGACGGCGGCCGGCTTGTTGCCGGCAGCGTAGGCGGCGGCGCCGAGATAGAAGAGCGCCAGCGCATTGCGTGGCTCGGCCTTCTCCAGCCGTTCGAGGATCATCACCGCCTCGAGCGAGGGCGCAGCGCCCGGGCTGAGCTGGCGCACATGGGTCTCGGCCCAGTCGGCCAGGATGCGGGCATCGACCGGGCCCAGCGTGTCGGCGCGGCCATAGGCCTCGGCCGCGTTGGCGTTCTCGCCCAGCACCTTCCAGGCGTTGGCGAGCCGCAGCCAGCCGGCGCGATCCTGCGGGTTCTCCTGCAGGCGCGTCGCCAGGCCCTCGACCATGGAGCGGATCGCCTGCTGGCGCTGCTCGGGCGAGAGCGCGGCCATCGCCTCCTGCTGCTCACGACTGGGCTGCGGCATGCCCGAGGGAGGAACGGACCCCGCGGGAGACGGGGGCACCTCGATGCCGGCGAGCTTTGCGACGCGCTGGATCTCGGCGCGCAGCAGCCCGAGATAGGGCGCGTCGGGCGGACTGCGCTCCTCGAGCGCCCGCCAACGCGCGATGGCGGCGCGGCTGTCGCCGCTCTGCGATTCATGCAGGCCGAGATAGTAGTGCGTGCGCGGATCGTCCGGAGCTTTCGCGATCGCGCGGCGCAACGCTTCGGCGGCGGCTTGCGTGACGGTGCCGCCGGCTTCCAGGGTCAGGCCTTCGCCAAGTGCCGCCAGCGCATCGGCATCGTCGGGATCCTGAGCCAGACGCGCGCGCGCCTCGGCGAGGAGGCGCGGCACGTCGAGCTGTTGCGGCGCCGGGTGCTCGGCGATGCGGTCCGACGCGAAGGGTGCCGACGGCAGGCCGGGGCGGCCGACCTGGAGATAGAGACCCAGCGCCAGCAGTGGCACGAACAGCGACAGCGCCGGGGGCAGCCACTTCTGCAGGACCGGCGAAGACGCCGCTTCTGTCGTTTCCGCGGCCGTGCCCGCCGCGAGGATGCGGCGCTCGATCTCGATGCGTGCGGCCGTGGCCTCCGCCTCGGGCAAGGTGCCGGCAGCGCGCTCGCGCTCCAGCTCGGCCAGCTGGTCCTTGTAGATCGCGAGCTCGGCATCGAGCCGGCCGCGGTGGTCGACCCGCGTGCGCAGCAGCGGCCAGAGCAGCGCGCCGACGGTCGCGGTGGTGAGGAGAGCGAGCAGGAACTCGAGCATGCGCGCGTCAGCCCTTCAGGAGCGCGTCGAGGCGACGGCGCTCCTCGGCGTCGAGCGGCTGCGGTGCCGCGACGGGCTTGCGGCGCCGTGCGGCGAGGAAGAGTGCGCCGCCGGCAAGCAACAGGACTAGCGGCGCCCCCAGCCAGAGGACGAGCGTGCCGGCCCGGAAGGGAGGCTTCAGCAGCACGTAGTCGCCGTAGCGTGCGACCATGAAGTCGAAGACGGCCTGGTTGCTGTCGCCCGCGACCACGCGCTCGCGCACGACGCGGCGCATGTCGCGCGCCACTTCAGCCGAGGAATCGTCGATCGACTGGTTCTGGCAGACGACGCAACGCAGCGCGCGGCCGATCTCCCGCGCCCGCGTCTCGAGCGCGGGATCGGGCAACACCTCGGACGGCTCGGTCGCCAGTGCAGGCAGCGCGAGCAACAGCGCCGCGACAAGAGCGAGCAGGCCCCTCACTTCGCCGCTCCTTTGAGAAACGGCAGGATCGTGTCGTTGAGATCGCGCTCGGTGATGGGGCCGCGGAAATGGCGGCGCACGATGCCCTGCCCATCGACCAGGTAGGTCTCGGGCACACCCGACAGGCCCCAGTCGATGCCGGTGCGACCGTCGAGATCGAGGCCGGCGAGCTTGTAGGGATCGCCCAGCTTCTTCAGCCACGCCAGCGCATCGTCGCGCTTGTTCTTCCACGCGACGCCCACGATCACGGCACCCTCGCGCTCGGCCAGCCGCGTGAACAGCGGATGCTCGGCGAGGCAGGGCGTGCACCAGCTGGCGAAGAAGTTGACGACCACGGGCTTGCCCGTGCGCAACGCCGCGTCGGTCAGTGCCGGCTCGCCCGGCCGCAGCGCCGGCAGGTCGAGCTTCGGCGCCGGCCGGCCGACCAGCACCGAGCCGATCGACGCGGGATCGCGGCCACTGGTCAGCGACCAGGCGAAGAAGCCCGCCATCAGCAGGATGGTGAGCAACGGCAGGATGAAGAGCGCGCGGCGCATCGCTATTCCGCGGGCTGCGCGAGCGGCCGGCGCGTCCGCTGTGGGGCGCCGACGCGGAGCCTACGGTCCGACAGCGAGATGAAGCCACCCAGCGCGCAGAGCGCGGCGCCCAGCCAGATCCACGGCGCCAGCGGATTGAGATAGAGACGGATCACCCAGCCCTGCTTGGGATCGCCTTCGCCCAGAGTGGCGTAGAGGTCGCGGAGGAAATTGGTCTGGATCGCGGTCTCGGCGACCTGGCGGCGCTGCACGGTGAAGAGGCGGCGCTCGGGCTGCAGCACGGTGTAGGGCTTGCCACCGACGCTGACGCTAAGGGTCGCGCGCTCGGCGATGTAGTTGGGGCCCTGCACCTCATCCATGCGGTCGAGCTGCACGGCGTAGCCCGCGAAAGAGATCCGGTCGCCGGGCTTCATCACCTGCATCAGCTCGACATTCCACGACGAGGTCGCGACGGAGCCCAGCACGACGACGCCCAGCGCGGCGTGGCTCACGATCATGCCAAGCGTCGCGCGCGGCAGGTTGCGCAGGGTCCGCGTGCGGACACGGTCCGCGAGCTGAGCCAGCGAGCCCACGATCAGCCAGACGCCAAAGCCGAAGGCGAGCGCCGCCAGCATCGATCGGCTGTCGATCAGGGTGAGCGCCACAATGGCGGCGGCGACGGCGACGATGAAGGCCAGGCGCAGGCGCATGAGCGCGGGCCACAGCTCGGCGCGCTTCCAGCCGAGGAACGGGCCGACGCAGAGCGCGGCGAAGAGCGGCGCGCAAACCGGCACGAAGGTGGCGTTGAAGAAGGGCGGCCCGACCGAGACCTTGGCGCCGGTCAGCAGGTCGAGGAACAGCGGATAGAGCGTGCCCAGAAGCACAGTGGCCGCGAGCGTGCAGAGCAGCAGGTTGTTCAGGATCAGCGCGCCCTCGCGGCTGACCGGCTGGAACAGGCCTTGCGAGGCGAGCTTCGGCGCGCGCCAGGCGTAGAGCGCGAGGCCGCCGCCGGTGACGAAGATCAGGAATCCCAGGATGTAGAGGCCGCGCGCCGGATCCTGGGCGAAGGCGTGCACCGAGGTGAGCACGCCCGAGCGCACGAGGAACGTGCCGAGCAGCGACAGCGAGAAGGCGAGGATCGCGAGCAGCACCGTCCAGCTCTTCAGCGCATCGCGCTTCTCCACGACGATCGCGGAATGCAGCAGCGCGGTGCCGGCGAGCCACGGCATCAACGAGGCGTTCTCGACGGGATCCCAGAACCAGAAGCCGCCCCAGCCGAGGATGTAGTAGGCCCACCAGGAGCCGAGCGCGATGCCAAGCGTCAGGAAGCACCACGCAGCGAGCGTCCAGGGCCGCACCCAGCGCGCCCAGGCGGCGTCGACGCGACCTTCGAGAAGCGCGGCGACGGCGAACGCATAGGTCACCGAGAAGCCGACATAGCCCAGGTAGAGGAGCGGCGGGTGGAAGGCGAGGCCGGGATCCTGCAGCAACGGGTTCAGTCCGTTGCCGTCGGCCGGCGCCGGGAAGACCCGCTCGAACGGGTTCGAGGTGAAGAGCAGGAAGGCCAGGAAGCCGACGCCAATCAGCGCCTGGATGGCGAGCACCCGGGCGCGCAGCGTGTCGGGCAGGTTGGCCCCGAACAGCGCGACGGCCGCGCCAAACACGGCGAGGATCAGCGCCCAGAGCAGCATCGAGCCCTCGTGGTTCCCCCAGACGCCGCTGATCTTGTAGAGCAGCGGCTTGGCGGAGTGCGAGTTTGCGACGACGTTGGCGACGGAGAAGTCCGACGTGACGTAGGCCTGCGTCAGCGCGGCGAACGACACGATCACGAGCGCGGCTTGGGTGAGCGCCGCGGTTCGGCCGAGCGCCATCAGCCGGTCGTCACCGCGGGCGGCACCGACGAGCGGCAATGTCCCCTGCACCAGCGCCACGGCAAGCGCGAGGATGAGGGCGAAATGGCCTAACTCGGCGACCACGAGGCACCTGCAATGGGATCGGTCTCGGCATCGCCGAGTTGGCGGGCGGCAGGCGCTGCAGCGAGCGTGAGCGAGTGAAGCGCCGGGAGCCCGCACGGCTCAGAATGGACACGGCTGGAGCGACACTGCCTGAAAGCCTCCACACAGCAGGCTCTCGGCGCTTCGCTTCGCTGCAGCGCCTGTCGCCCGCCGGTCGCGAAGGCGTTCACTTGCGCTCTTTCCATTGGCCAGAGTCTTTCAGCGCCTTCGCGACCTCGGGCGGCATATAATTCTCGTCGTGCTTCGCCAGGATCTCGCGCGCGGCGAACACGCCGTCGGCGCCGAGTGAGCCCTCGGCGATCACGCCCTGCCCTTCGCGGAAGAGATCCGGCAGGATGCCGCTGTAGACGACCTTCACCGTCTTGTTGGTGTCGGTGACGGTGAAGCGGACGATCTGCCCCTCCTTCTTCACGCTGCCCTGCTCGACCAGGCCACCGAGACGGAAGCGGCGGTCGGGGGCGATGGTCTTCTCGGCGAGCTGCGTCGGCGAATAGAAGAAGACGAGGTTGTCGTTCAGCGCCGTCAGCACGAGCGCGGCAGCGACGCCGAGCACGCTCAGCGAACCGATCAACAACCAGAGGCGGCGGCGCTTTGGTGTCATGTCATCTCTTGCGGTCGAGACCCCGTGCCTCGAGCTCTCGCCGCGCCTTGTTGCGTGCGACGAGCGAGGCGATCGCCAGGCCGCCCAGAATGGCGAGGGCCACGAGATAGGCGGCGAGGATGAAGGCAGAATGATTCATTGAGTCTGGTCCGCGACCTCGAGACGGCGACGGTCTATCTCAGTCTCCGTGCGCAGCAGCACGAGCCAGACGAAAAGGAACAGCAGCGACACCGCCATCCAGAGGAGCGGCACGAGGATCGAGTTGTGGATCGCCGGCGCGTCGAGGCGCGTCACCGACGCGGGCTGGTGCAGCGTGTTCCACCAATCGACCGAGAACTTGATGATCGGCAGGTTGATGACGCCGACCAGCGCCAGGATCGCCGCCGCGCGATCGCCACGGCCCGAATCGTCGTAAGCGCGGCTGAGCGCGATGTGGCCGAGATAGAGGAAGAAGAGCAGCAGCATCGAGGTGAGCCGCGCATCCCACACCCAGTAGGTGCCCCACATCGGCCGGCCCCACAGCGAGCCCGTCAGCAGGCAGACCGCGGCGAAGCTCGCGCCGACGGGTGCCGCGGCGCGCGCCATCAGCGCGGCCAGCGGATGACGCCAGACGAGGAGCGACGCGCCGAGCACGGCGAGCAAGGCGTAGCCGCCCATCGACAGCCATGCGGACGGCACGTGCACGAACATGATGCGCACGGTCTGGCCCTGCTGGTAGTCGGCGGGCGCCACGAAGAACGCCATATAGAGGCCGACGCCCAGCATCAGCACTGTGGCGAAGCCAAGGCCCGGCAGCACGCGCTGGCTGAAGCGGCGGAAGCGCGCGGGATTGGCGAGGAAGTGCAGATCGGCCATGCGGCCATCCTCCCTATTCGCCGGCCTGCCGCAAGGCTGCGGCAATCGCCCACGGCATCGTGGCCAGGGCGACAAGTGCAAGAGCGGCGAGGATCGCGACATGCGTCACGATGCCCTCGCCCATCGCGAGCGCTTCTACAGCACCCGCTCCGAAGATCAGGGTCGGTACGCAGAGCGGCAGGGCGAGCAGGGCCAGCAAGGCCCCGGATTTGCGGGCCCCGAGCGTCAGGGCCGCCGCCAGCCCGCCGGTCAGCGACAGCGCCGGCGTACCGACCAGGAGCGTGACGAACAGGATGAACAAGCTCTCAGGCTCGAGGCCGAAGGCGACACCGAGCAGCGGGGCCAGGAGGCTGAGCGGCAGGCCGGTCACGATCCAGTGAGCTCCGCACTTGGCGAGTGCTGCCAACTCGAGCGGCCACGGCGCCAGCAGCAGGAGGTCGAGCGTGCCGTCCTCGTAGTCGGCGGCGAACAGGCGTTCGAGCGAGAGCAGCGCAGCGAAGAGGGCAGCACACCACAGCACGCCCGCAGCGATGCGCGTGAGCACGTTGGTCTCGGGGCCGATGCCCAGCGGGAAGAGCACAACGGCCACGACGAAGAAAGCCAGCACGACACCGACATCGCCCGGCCGCCGCCACACGAGGCGCAGGTCGCGCCGCAGGAGGCTGAGGAAACCGATCATGCGGCGAGCTCGAGCGTGCGGCCGACGACGCCGAGCGCAGCATGCGTCGCGGCGATCGCGAGGCCGCCGCCTTCGAGATGCTTCTGCAACGCGGAGCGAAAGGCCGCCTGCGCCGGCGCGTCGAGAGCGTTCAGCGGCTCGTCGAGCAGCCAGAGCGGCGCGGCGGCAAGCACCACGCGCGCGAGCGCCGTGCGGCGACGCTGGCCGGCAGAGAGCGTGCGCACGGGCCGCGCGGCGAGCGGGCCGAGATCGAAAGCCACGAGGGCGCTGTCGAGACGGGCGGCATCGCCGCCGCGCAGGCGCTCGGCAGTCTCGAGGTTCTCAGCAACGGTGAGGTCGCCCTTCAGCCCGTCGAGATGGCCGAGCCAAGCCAGCCGCCCGCGCCAGGTGTCGGGGTCGCCGGCGACATCCTCGCCCTGCCAGCGGATCGTGCCGGCGTCGGGTCGGACCAGGCCGGCCAGCGCGCGCAGGAGGGTGGTCTTGCCGCTGCCGTTGCGGCCGGTCAGGGCCAGCAGTTCGCCCCCGCCCAGCCCGAAGGACAGGCGGTCGAACACCGGGCGGCTGCCGCGGCGGCAGGCCAGGTCCGTGACCTCGAGGAGGGGGGACGCCATGGGGCGCCGTGGTAGCACGGGACAAAGAAAAAGGCCGTCATCTCGGGGGAGAGTGAGATGACGGCCTAAGCGCCTCCGAAGAGGCTAGAACGTGGCTTTGGGGGGACCACGTTCGGGGGAGATACAAGACAGAAGATGGAAACCTCCAATGGCCGTCGCTAGACCCAATTGGGGCGATTATGTGATATTTGGGCAACACCATCGCCCGACACATAGCGCAGAAAAGATAAATCTTTTCAAAGAGTTAGGAAGAAGTGCCCGCGCCGGTTCTGAACCATGCGGGCTCTCGGGCCTGTTTACAGGCCCTGCCGCCCACCTCGCGTAAGGGCTCCGCCCTTACGCGTAGGGATCTGCCGCGTCCCTCATTCCGTCGCCCATGAACTGGTACGCCAGGATCACGAGGATCACCGGCACCACGGGCAGCATCAGCCACCAGTTCACGGCGACGACATTGATGTCGGTCGCCTCATTCAGCAGGACGCCCCAGGAGGTGATGGGGGGCCTGAGGCCGAGGCCCAGGAACGAGAGCGCGGTTTCGGCCAGGATCATCGACGGGATCGAGAGTGTCGCCGAGGCGATCAGATGGCTCATGAAGCCCGGCAGCAGGTGCCGTCCGATGATGCGGGCAGGCTTGGCGCCCATCATCTGGGCGGCGGCAGCGTAGTCCTCCTCGCGCAGCGACAGGAGCTTGGAGCGAACGGCGCGCCCCAGGCCCGGCCAGTCGAGCAGCGCCAGAATGATGGTGATGCCGAAGTAGACCAGCAGCGGCGACCAGGTAACGGGCAGCGCGGCGGAAAGCGCAAGCCATAGCGGCAAGTGCGGGAAGCTCTTGATGATCTCGGTGATGCGCTGAACGACGCTGTCGATCCAGCCGCCGTAGTAGCCGGCGAGACCGCCCAACACGAGAGCGAGCGCAAAGGAAAGCGCAATGCCGATGATGCCGATGGTGAGCGAGATGCGCGCGGCGTAGACGATGCGACTGAACATGTCGCGCCCCAGCCGGTCGGTGCCCAGCCAGAAGAAGGTGCCATCCTCGGCGGGACAGACGAAGTGGAAGCTTCCCTCGATCAAGCCCCAGAACTCGTACTTCTCGCCCAGGCAGAAAAAGCGGAGCTGCTGTGGCTTGGTCGGATCTGGCGTGTAGATGCGCTGGAGCGTCATCGGATCGCGCTCGGTCTTGAGCCCGTAGACGAACGGCCCGAGGAACTTGCCCTCGTGGAAGAGATGGACCTGCTGCGGGGAGGCGAAGATATAGCGCGAATGGCGCGTGTGCAGGTCGTAGGGCGCGATGAACTCGCTGATCAGCGTCGAGGCGTACATCAGCAGCAGAAACACCGCGGAGACGACGGCCGGCCGATGGCGGCGGAAGCGCCACCACATCAGCTTCCACTGGCCCGCCATGTAGTAGCGTTCCTGCTCCGCCGTCAGCTTGTCGGCGACGTAGGGGTCCCACGGCTCCTGGCTGACGAAGTGGGGAGCGCGTCGCCGCGGGGGAGGCGTCGTGTCGGTCATGTCACTTCTCCGACGTCGCGCCGAAGCGGATGCGCGGATCGAGCGCGGCAAGCGCCAGGTCCGAGATCAGCATGCCGACGACGGTAAGGGCCGCGACGAAGAGCAGGAAGGTGGCGGCGAGGTTCACGTCCTGGGTCTTGAGCGCGCCGAGCAGCATCGGCCCGGTGGTGGGCAGCGACAGCACGACCGAGACGATCACCGAGCCCGAAATGACGTCGGGCAGCAGGCCGCCGATGTCGGCCACGAACGGGTTGATCGAGTGCCGCAGCGGGTACTTCACCAGCAGCTTCATGGGCGGCAGGCCCTTGGCGCGGCCGGTGACGACGTACTGCTTCTGCAGCTCGTCGAGCAGGTTGGCGCGCAGCCGGCGGATCATGCCGGCGGTGCCCGACATGCCGATCACGATCACCGGAATGATGAGGTGCTGCATGATCGACACGACCTTGCCCCAGGAAAGCGGCTTGTCGATGTACTCGGGGTCCATCAGGCCGCCGATCGACAGGCCGAAATAGACCTTGCCGACATAGAGCAGGACCAGCGCCAGCAGGAAGTTCGGGATGGCGAGGCCGATGAAGCCGATGAACGAGGCCACGTAATCGCCGAGCTTGTACTGGTGCGTGGCGGCGTAGACGCCGATGACGAACGACACGATCCAGATGAAGGCGATGGTTGCCGTCTCCATCACGATGGTGAGCGCGAGGCGCTCGCCGATCAGCTCGGACACCGGCACGGTGTCCTGGCAGGAGAGGCCGAAATCCCAGCGGAAGATACCCGTGACCCATTCGAAGTAGCGTACCCAGAGCGGCTGGTTGAGGCCGTACATCTCGCGCAGTTCGTCGGCGCGCTTGTGGGCGTCGGCATCGCCGCGCGCCAGCAGCTCCTCGATCTGCGAGGTGACACAATCGCCGGGCGGCAGGTCGATGATGAAGTAGACGAGCGCGCTGATCACGAACAGCGTCGGGACCATCAGGAGGATGCGGCGAACGATGAAGTTCAGCATGTCAGGCCGCCTCCCCCTGTCCGGAGACCTGGCCTGCGGCACGCGCGATGCGCACGAAGTGCCCGGGCTCGACCTCGGTCCAGTAGAGCGGCACCTTGCCGGTATCGCGGTAGGGCTCGGGCCACACCGAGGGATCGGAAGCCTTGCCTTCCATCAGCGCACCGAGATCGAGGCGGGCGTCGGGATCGGGCATCGGCACCGCCGAGAGCAGCGCCCTGGTGTAGGGATGGAGCGGGTTGCGGAAGAGCTCGCCCGCCGGCGCCAGCTCGACCAGGCGGCCGGCGCACATCACCGCGATGCGGTCGGCGATGTAGTCCACGACCGCCAGATTGTGACTGATGAAGAGGTAGGTGAGGCCGAGCTGCTTCTGCAGGTCCTTCAGCAGGTTCAGGATCTGCGCCTGGATCGACACGTCGAGCGCGGAGACCGGCTCGTCGCAGATCACCATGTCGGGACGCAACGCGAGAGCGCGCGCGATGCCGATGCGCTGGCGCTGGCCGCCGGAGAAGGAGTGCGGGTAGCGGCTGAGGTGGCGGCGGTCGAGGCCGACCATCTCCATCAGCTCGGCCACCATCTCGCGGCGATAGGCATCGTCGCCGATGCCGTGGATGACCAGCGGCTCGACCAGGATGTCGTAGACGGTCATGCGCGGATTGAGCGAGCCGAACGGGTCCTGGAAGATGAACTGCAGCTTGGTGCGGAAACGGTCGAGCTCGTTGCCCTCGAGGTTCAGCACATCGATCTTGCGGCCCCAATCGTCGAACACGACGCGGCCGCCCTTGTCGGCGTCGGCCGAGATGCCGCGCATCAGCATCTTGCTGAGCGTGGTCTTGCCGCAGCCCGACTCGCCCACCAGACCCAGGCACTCGCCGCGCTCGACGTCGAAGCTCACGTCGTTGACGGCGCGTATGCTGCGCGTGGTGCCGCCGCCCATCAACGACTCGAGCAGCGTGTCGGCCTTGCGGATGCGGAAGGTCTTGGTGACGTGGCGCACCTTGAGGACGGGCGCCTTGGCGTTGAAGGTCGAGGTCGGCGCCGTGGCCGCCTTTTCCTTGAGGAGATGGCCGGTCGTGCCCTTGATCTCGCGGATCGGCTGCAGCCGCTCGCCGGGCGCCATGTCGAAGCGCGGCACCGCGTGCAGCAGCGCCTTGAGGTAGGGATGCTGCGGATCGCGGAAGATGTCGTGCAGGTCGCCCGACTCGACGACCTTGCCGCGATACATCACGACCACGTCGTCGGCGACGTTGGCGACCACGCCGAGATCGTGGGTGATCATGAGCAGGGCCATGCCCAGCTCTTTTTGCAGATCCTTGATGAGGCGCAGGATCTGGGCCTGGATGGTGACGTCGAGCGCCGTCGTGGGTTCGTCGGCGATCAGCAGCGCCGGCCGGCAGACCAGCGCCATGGCGATCATGGCGCGCTGGCGCAGACCGCCCGACAGCTCGAAGGGATAGGTGCGCAGGGCGCGCTTCGGATCGGGGAAGCCGACCATGCGCAGCATGTCGGTGGTGAGTTCGTCGATCTCGGGCCGCGTCAGCTTGCGGCCCTTCTCCATGCCGGTCGGCGCGCCATGCAGCTCGACCGCCTCGCCGATCTGATCGCCCACCGTATGCAGCGCCGAGAGCGAGGTCATCGGCTCCTGGAAGATGATGGAGATCTGGCCGCCACGGATGCGCCGCATGGCGGGACCGGTGCGGTCGAGCTTGGCGATATCGACGACGCCTTCCTTGATCCTCGGATCCTCGAACAGGATGGAACCCGACGAGATGGTCGCGGTGCGCGGCAGCAGGCCCATGATCGCCTGGCTGCAGACCGACTTGCCCGAGCCCGACTCGCCCACCAGCGCGACGGTGCCGCCCGGTGGGATCGAGAAAGAGACCTTGTCGACGGCGCGCAGGATGCCCTCGTGGACGCCGAAATCGACGGTCAGGTCCTCGACGCGCAGCAGATCCTTCATACGGTTTCTTCCTGACCTGCCACCACTATGTCCATTGCCTTCAGGTTCGCCCGCGTCGCCTGGCTGAGCTGCAGCCTGGCGGCCCCCGCCGCGCGGGCTGCCCTGTCCACGATATCGTGAAAGCCTTCGAGAGAGGAATCGACCTTGACCAGCCGGCCGCCCGCCGAGCCGACGCTGAGCTGCATCCAGCCGTCGGAGCGGTCGCGCTTGGTCGAGAAGTAGCTGAGCTTCATGCGGTCCAGCCGGCTCCATTCGACCACGGTGCCGGTCGGCCCGTCGGCACAGAGCGTGTCGGGGCCGAGGATGTAGCGGGTGCGATGACGCAGCGCGGTGCGGGCGAAGAACAGGGCGAACAGGGCGAAGCCCGCCGCGAGGATA
>SCVT01000696.1 GCA_004296815.1 Reyranella sp.
AGACGACCAGCGAGGCGGCCGCGCCCAAGCCGAACTGCAGCACGACCTTCCAGTTCACATGGTGCCGCCACAGCCAGGCGCGCCAGCCGTTGGCCGCGATCTGGATGACGCCGTGGAACACCATGGCGACCGGCACCGGCAGAAAGACCAGCAGGAAGCCGATCAGCAGCATGCCGCCCGCCATGCCGAAGATTCCGGATATGAACGAGGTCACGGCGGCCACGACCGCGAGCGCGGCCAGGACGGGCAGGGAGAACATTTCGCATGCTGCGTAGCGCGCGTGGCAGAACGTGTCGAGGATCGATAGGGTGCCGGCCATGAGCGACACCGATCTCCTGTTCACCCCGGCCGTGAAGGCCGCCGCCCTCATCCGCGCCAAGAAGCTTTCGCCTGTCGAGTATGTCGACGCCGTGCTGAAGGCGATCGAACGCGCCAATCCCAAGCTCAACTGCTTTCGCGAGGTGACGGCCGACGCCGCCCGGCGCGATGCGAAGAAGGCCGGGGAAGCCGTCACCAAGGGTGAAAAGCTCGGACCGCTGCACGGCGTGCCGGTCAGCATCAAGGATCTGCTCGACGTCGAGGGCGTGCCGACACGGCACGGCTCGGCGATCTTCGCCGACAATCCGCCGGCCACGTCCGACGACATCACCGTGGCGCGCCTCAAGGCGGCCGGCGCCATCATCGTCGGCAAGGCGCAGAGCCCCGAGTTCGGCGTCAAGGGACTGACCGACGGGCCGTCGTTCGGCACGACGCGCAATCCGTGGAACCTCGAGCGCACGCCGGGCGGATCGAGCGGCGGCGGTGCCTCCGCCGTGGCGGCCGGTCTCGGCCCGCTGTCGCTCGCCACCGACGGCGCGGGCTCGACGCGCGGCCCCGCCTCCTGCTCGGGCCTGGTCGGGCTCAAGGCCACGCTCGGCATCGTGCCCTACGACACCTCGCGCGATGCCTTCGGCAACAACATCTTCGCCGGCCCCCTCGCCCGCACCGTCACCGACGCCGCCGTCATGCATGGCGTCCTTTCAGGGCCGTCGTCCAAGGACCCATGGAGCCTTGGCGCCACGCCGCGGCCGATGTCGCCCAAGCTCGCCGGCGAGGATCTCTCGGGCGTTCGCATCGGCTACATCGAGCTGATGGCCAATCCGCGCCTTGCCGCCGACGTGCGCTCCAACACGCTGCTGGCGCTCGACGCCTGGCGCGACATGGGCGCCGAGGTCGAGCAGGTCACCGACAAGATCGACTGGATCGAGTACGAGGGCCGCGTGCTCTACCAGGCGGGCTTCCATGTGACCTGCTCGCAATACCTGCCCAAGTGGCAGAACCAGATGGACCCGGTGACGCTGGCCTTCATGCAGCGTGGCGAGAAGTTCACCTTGGCCGATTTCCGCAACGCCCAGTTCGCGCGCACCGTCCTGTTCCGCACGATCCAGTCGCTGTTCGAGCGCTACGACTTCCTGGTGAGCCCGACCAACGCGCGCACCGCGCTCGACGTGACGCACGACGCCGCCAACGACGAGGTCGTGATCGACGGCGTGAAGTGCGGAATCACGCGGCAGGGTTGGACGTCCTACCAGTACCCGTTCAACCTCACCGGCCATCCGGCGATGGCCGTGCCGTCGGGCTTCGGCGCGGACGGGCTGCCGACCTCGGTGCAGATCATCGGCAAGTGGGCGAGCGAGACCGACGTGCTGCGGCTGGGCGCCCTGCTCGAGCAGGCGCGGCCGTGGGCGCAGCACCGTCCTCCGGCGATCTAGATCAGTCGAAGGCCAGGCCCGGCAGCCACAGCGCCATGTCCTGCCAGTAGATCAGGATCACGGTCATCAGCAGCATGGTGATGAAGAACGGCACGGTGCCGCGGAAGACGTCGGCGATCGAACCCTCGCCGCGCACCGCCTGGATGACGTAGAGCGTCATGCCAACCGGCGGGCTGATCAGGCTGATCTCGCACATCAGCACGAGGAACACGCCGAACCACACCGGATCGATGCCCGCCGCCTTGATCAGCGGGAACACCAGCGGCAGCGTGCCGACCATCATCGGCAGGGTCTCGAAGAAGGTGCCGAGGATCACGTAGAAGACGAACAGCACCCAGATCAGGCTGGTCTTGTCGAGGTTGAGGCTCGCCACATAGGTGGTGAGCGCGCCGGTGGCGCCGAGCAGGCCCAGCACGAAGTTCATGGCGAACGCGCCGGCCAGGATCAGCATCGAGAGCGCCGTCAGGTTGACGGTCGAGAGAAACGCCTCGTGCAGCATCTTGATGGAGAGTCGGCGGTAGACGGCGGCGATCGGCAGCGAGGCGACGACGGCCAGCGCGGCGGCCTCGGTGGGCGTGGCCCAGCCGAGATAGATCGAGCCCATGATGACGATGAAGATCGCCGACGGGGCGGCGAGCCCGCTCAGCCGCTTCAGCCGCACCGACAGCGGGTCGACCACCGGCTCGCGCGGCGCGAGTGCGGGATTGCGCAGCGCGATGACGGCGATGCAGACCATGAACATCACGGTCAAGATGGCGCCGGGCAGGACGCCCGCGGCATAGAGCCGGGCGACCGACGTGTTGGTCAGCACGCCGTAGATGATGAAGCCGATGCCGGGCGGGATCAGGTTGCCGAGCGAGCCGCCGGCTGCGATCGAGCCCAGCACCAGCGGCGTGTGATAGCGGCGCGTGCGGAACGACGGCAGCGCCACCGTGGCAATGGTCGCGGCCGTGGCGACCGACGAGCCCGAGACCGCCGAGAACAGCGCCGAGGAGGCGACGTTGGTGTGCAGCAGGCCGCCCGGCAGCGGGTTCAGCCAGTCCGACAGCGAGCGGTACATCTGGTCGGTCGAACCGCAGCGCACCAGGATTTCGCCCAGCAGGATGAAGAGCGGCAGCGCCAGCAACAGTGAATCGTTCATCGATTCGAAGTAGACGACGCCCAGCGCGTTGATCGCCGGCATGCCGAAGTAGATCGCGGCCCCGATCGCGCCCAGCGCGAACATCACGGTGGCGATGTGCAGCCCGAGCGCCATCAGGCCCAACATCAGGCCGAAGCCAATGGCGACGCTGCCTGCATCCATCATGGCTTGGCTTCTTCCTCGTGCAGCCTGGTCTCGAGCTGGCTCACCTCGGTGCGGACCTCCTCCTCGAGCGAGGCGGGGCCGTAGAGCCGGTCGAGCAGGCCGCGGTCGCGGAACAGCAACCCGAAGGCGTGCGCGGCGGCCGCGCCGGTGGTCAGGGCGAACAGCGCGAGACCGGCGAACCAGAAGGCCTGCGGGATCCAGAGCGGCGTCTGCAGGGGCGTGTTGGCGGGCTTGCCGCTCGCGAAATTGGCGGCGAGCTCGTTCCAGCCGCGCCAGGCGCAGAACAGCGCCATGCCGGCGAGGCTGACCGCCGCCACGAAGTTCAGCAGCGTCCGCGCGATCGGTGGCAGGTAGGGAAAGAGCAGCGTGATGCGCATGTGCGAGCGCGTCACGAAGGCCCAGCAGAAGCCCGCGGCGCTGGTGATGGCCAGCGTATATCCGCTCAGTTCGTCGACGCCGCGCAGCGAGAAGCC
>SCVT01000082.1 GCA_004296815.1 Reyranella sp.
GCTCTTCCGATCTGCCTGGTCGCCCGACGGCTTCCGCCTCGCCGCCGGCAACGAGGCGGGCAATCTGCTCGTCGTCGACCTGAGGCGCTAGCGCTCCTTCACCAGCAGCCGGTGGCTGAGCAGGCAGAGCATGCCGGCGACCGCCATCGAGAAGGTCATGGGCGCGATGGTGCCGTCGAAGGTCTGGCCGACGACCGCGCCGAAGGCGGCGCCCATGCCAAAGGTCAGCACGCCCATCAGCGACGAGGCCGTGCCCGCCATGTGCGGGTAGCGCTGTAGCGCCATCGCCGTGGCGTTGGGGCCGATCAGGCTGATGGTCGCGATCTGCGCCGCGAAGCAGGCGAGGAAGGGCCACAGGCCGATCGTGCCGTAGCGCGCCTCGATCCAGCCCAGGATCGCCGCCGTCGTGCCGGCGACGGCCGGCACCAGCACCGCCCAGCGCAGGATCGAGCCGGCGCCGAGCTGGCGCACGAAGCGGGCGTTGAGCAGGCTGCCGATGGTCATGAACACCACCATGCCGCCGAACACGAAGCCGTACTCGCGCGGCGCGATGCCGTAGCGCTCGATGAACACGAAGGGCGAGCCGGAGATGAACGAGAAGAGCGCCGCGAACTGGAAGGAGGCGGCGAAGGCGTAGCCCATGAAGGCGCGGTGCCGCAGCAGCTCGCCGAAGCGCTTCAGCACATGGCCGATCACCAGCGGCTGGCGGTATTCCGGCCGCAGCGTCTCGGGCAGCTGGAACCACGCGACCGCGAAGCCGACGATGCCGATCGCCGCCAGCAGCCAGAAGATCGCACGCCAGCCCGCGAACCACAGGACCTGGCCGCCGAGCAGCGGCGCCAGCATGGGCGCGATCGAGGTGCAGGCGAGCATCAGCGACATGGCGCGCGCCGCCTGGTCCTTCTCGGCGAGGTCGCGCACCATGGTGCGCGCCAGCACCACGCCGCCGCACGCCGCCAGCCCCTGCAGGAAACGCAGCGCGATCAGGTGGCCGGCCTCGGCCGCGAAGGCGCACCCCGCGCTCGCCACGACATAGATCACCAGGCCGCCCAGGATCACGGGGCGCCGGCCGAACCGGTCGCCCGCCGGGCCGTAGAAGATCTGGCCGGCGCCGAACGCCACCATGAACACCGAGAGCGTGAGCTGGATGTCGCCGGGCGAGCCCTTGAGGTCGATGGCGATCACCGGCAGCGCCGGCAGGTACATGTCGATCGACAGCGGCGTGAAAGAGGAGAGCAACGCCAGGACCGCCAGCAGGAGCGGCGTCAGCGTAGGGCGCGTGGCGGTGGTCATTCGGAGAGGGGGTGTAGAGCCATCCATGCCCCGGCGCCATGCTATAAGCGGACCATGACGGTGCTGCCTGACCTGTCGGAAACGCAGATCCGCCGCTACGCACGACATATCGTGCTGGCGGAGGTGGGCGGCGTCGGCCAGTCGAAGCTGATCGCGGCGAAGGTGCTGGTGATCGGCGCCGGCGGCCTCGGCGCACCCCTCCTGCAGTATCTCGCGGCCGCCGGGATCGGCACCCTGGGCGTGATCGACCACGACACGGTCGATCTCTCCAATCTGCAGCGCCAGGTGATTCACCGCACCAGTGACGTGGGCATCTCCAAGGTCGAGAGCGCGCGGCGGGCGCTCGAAGAGATCAACCCCGAGGTGACCGTGATCCCGCACGGTGAGCGACTCACCGAAGCGAACGCCGAGCGCATCATCGCGGGCTACGACCTCGTGGCTGACGGCAGCGACAACTTCGCCACGCGCTACCTGCTGAACGACACCTGCCACCGCCTGAAGAAGACCCTGGTCGCCGCCGCCATCCTGCGCTTCGACGGCCAGATCTCGACCTACAAGGCGTGGAAGGGCGCGGGCCATCCCTGCCTGCGCTGCCTCTTTCCCGTGGCCCCCTCCGAGGAGGCCGTGCCGAGCTGCGCACAGGCGGGTGTGCTGGGCGCGCTCGCGGGCACCCTGGGCGCGCTGCAGGCGACCGAGGTCGTGAAGGAGATCCTGGGCGTCGGCCGCTCGCTCTCCGGCCGCCTCGTGATGTACGACGCGCTCGCCGCCTCCTTCGACGAGATGGCGATCGCCAAGCGCCCCGACTGCCCGACCTGCAGCACGACATGAGCGAAGGCGTCTCCGTCATCCTGCGCGCCGGCGACTACGAGAGCGCCCACTATGCGCTGGCGCTCGCCGCCGCTTCGCTCGCCGTCAACAAGCCGGCCGTTCTATTCTTCACCATGGCCGGCATCCGCGCCCTGCAGGGCAAGCCGCCGGCGCTCGAGCACTGGGAGCGCGACGCCCTGAACCGCGAGCGCGGCGTCGGCGACTACGAGACGCTGCTCGAGGCCTGCGTCGAGCTTGGCTGCCGCTTCATCGTGTGCGAAATGGGCCTGCGATCGCTCGACATCGACCGCGCGTCCCTGCGCGACGATGTGCCCTTCACGGTCGCGGGCATCGTCACCTTGCTGGAAGAGACAAAGCCCGGCATGCACCTGGTTTCACTCTGACGTTTCGGGAGAGTTCATGACATCCGCCGCCTTCGACGTGCTGGGAATCGGCAACGCCATCGTCGACGTGATCAGCCGCTCCGACGACGGCTTCCTCGGCCGCCACGGTCTGGTCAAGGGCAGCATGATGCTGATCGACGAGGCGCGGGCGGAGAAGCTCTATGCCGACATGGGCCCGGGGGTGGAGATCTCCGGCGGCTCGTGCGGCAACACCATGGCGGGCGTCGCCTCGTTCGGCGGCAAGGGCGCCTATATCGGCAAGGTGCGCAACGACCAGCTGGGCGACGTGTTCGGCCACGACCTCAAGGCGACCGGCGTCTCCTTCGAGACGACGAGTGCCACCTCGGGGCCCGCGACCGCGCGCTGCCTGATCCTGGTGACGCCCGACGCGCAGCGCACCATGAACACCTATCTCGGCGCCTGCACCGGCCTGGGGCCCGACGACATCGACGAGGCTCGCATCGGCTCGGCCCAGGTGACCTACGTCGAGGGCTATCTGTGGGACGCGCCGGCCGCCAAGCAGGCCGTCCTCAAGGCGTTCGATGCCGCCCACGCCGCCGGCCGCAAGGTCTCGATCACGCTCTCGGACTCCTTCTGCGTGCATCGCTATCGCGCGGAGTTCCGCGACCTCATCCGCAACAAGGTCGACATCCTGTTCGGCAACGAGGCCGAGATCACCGCACTCTACGAGGTCGAGACCTTCGAGAAGGCGCTCGCCGAGGCGCGCAAAGAAGGCAAGATCGCGGCCCTCACGCGCAGCGAAAAGGGCTCCGTCGTGATCAAGGGCAGCGAGACCTGGGAAGTGCCGGCCGCGCCGGTGGCCAAGGTGGTCGACACGACCGGCGCCGGCGACCTCTACGCCGCAGGCTTCCTGTTCGGCTTCACCCACGGCAAGCCGCTGGCCGAGTGCGCGCGGCTGGGCGGCATCGCCGCCGCCGAGGTGATCTCCCATGTCGGCGCCCGCCCCGAGCAGGCGCTGAAGTCGCTGATTTGAGCGCCACTTGAGCGCCCCGGCGCAAACCCACAGCTGGCGCGAGACGCTCGCGACCTACCGGCATCCGCGTGTCGTCCAGCTCCTCTTCCTGGGCTTCTCGGCGGGCCTGCCGTTCCTGCTCGTCTTCTCGACGCTCTCGGCGTGGCTGCGCGAGTTCGGCGTGAGCCGCACCGCCATCGGCTTCGTGAGCTGGATCGGCATCACCTACTCCTTCAAGTTCGTGTGGTCGCCGGT
>SCVT01000007.1 GCA_004296815.1 Reyranella sp.
GATGAAGCCCATGCCGCCTGCGACCTTGCAGGTCAGGGACCCTACATTGGCACCGGTGCGGCCCGACGCTTGTGGTGTGCCTGGAGCGGCAGGGCTCTGGGCCTGCACAACGGCGGCGGTACCAGCCATGAACGCGACGGCAGCGGCCGTCGTCAGTAGCGATCGAAGCATGTCGAACTCCTGTTCTGTTGGAGAGTCAGTCTTCCTTCTTTGCCCGCTCAATCGCCTCCAGGATCTCCGAGAGACCAATGAAATACACGACCCCCTGCTTGTGCATCTCATGCCGGATGGTCCGGATGAGGCCTGCCTTGCGGATCATGAGATTGGCCAGGTCGATCTTGGCATCGCCGGATTTGGTATCCTCGTTCGTCACTCGTTCCTCTTGGACTGAAGTGCCTTCGGGTTTCAGTAGGGTAACACTTCGCCTCGAGCCTTCAGAACGTATCCCGTGGCCCGCTGCTCCGTATCGCGCCGGATCGCAGCGGTGATCGCTGGATCTCTCTTCGGATTGCTGAGGGAAATGAGCTTGTCGGTCTCGGCCTGGCAACTCAGGCTGACCGCTCGTGCGATGCTCGACGGGTCGGTGTCGCCGCTCACATAGGGCACCGCGTTCTTCGCCAGGCACGCGTCCCTCGCCTGATAGGTCTTGTTGATGGTCGACACGAGCCGGGGGTCCGAATAATGCGAATTCGCAGAACAGGCCCCGAGCGACAGCGTGAGGACAACGACCAGAATTCGCATCGGTTGCCTGAACTCCTGAGGCAGATATGGATGGCGGAAGAGAGTGGGAGTCGAACCCACTAAGAACCGGCTAACGGCCCTCTCTGGCTTTGAAGGCCAGCCGCCCCACCGGGAGCGCTTCCCCTCCGCGGCGGATAATTCCCCATAACCCGCGCGGTGTCACGCGTCGTGCTAGGATGGATTATCGAAGGAAATCAACGCCATGACTATCGAACTGAAATACGTCATCGCCAACGTGTCCGACCTGCCCGCAGCCGTCGCCTTCTGGCGCGACACCGTCGGACTGAAGCTCAAGTTCCAGACGCCCGAATGGGCCGAATTCGATACTGGCGCAACCCGTCTTGCCTTGCAGCCGGCCTCGCCCGCGAACCCGGCAGGGACCTGGCAGCCCGGCCTGCGTGTGCCCGATCTTGCCAACAAGCGCGCCGATCTGGCCGCGCGCGGCGTCGAGCTCGGCGCAGCGCCACACGAGGAGCATGGCTTCTTGCTTTCGCTTTTCGCTGGTCCCGACGGCGCGCCAGTAAGCCTCAGCGGCCCGGCGCCTAAGGCGTAGGCGGCGGACCGTACTGACCGATCTTCTGCGGCACGGCGCGGCGCATGTCGCCGCGTCGGATCGTGATGCCGTGGCGATCGAAGAACTCGAGGATCTGGATGGCGACCTTCCGGCCGTTATCGAGCTTGTCGCGGAACTCGGCCGCCGTGAAATCGCGACCGAACCCGTTGGCGATCCCGACCATCTCGGCCACCACGGGCCGCAGGAAGTAGTGGTCCGGTGCGAGTTCCACGACGCGCCCCAGCTTGGCCAGCCTCTGAAGCAGCTTGCGCGTGTCGGTCTCCGGCACGCGGTACGCTTCGGCAAAGTCACGGACCCTCGGCGGCTTGAAGCGGTCACGCACCATCTCCGACGAGATCTTCTGCCATAGCGCCTCGTCACGCGCGCCGAGCTTCAACGAGTGTCCGGGAATCCGCAGGAAGGCGCCATCGACGGTCACCTTTTTGGCCTGAATCCCCTGGTCGAGCAGCGCCTTGAACACTGGTGAGGGCCAGCGACGCTTCAGGGTGAGGCGTAAACGCTCGGTCTGCAGGCCCGGCGCATCGGGCTTCGATTCATGGAATGCCTTGAGCGTCGAGACGACGTCCTCGCGCGCCTCGGCGAGCGTCGCGGCGAGAAAGCCGAAGCTTTCGAGCTTTGCGCCGTTCGCCTCTACCAGCAGCCTGTCGACTTCGGCTGGGCGCAGGTTGCGCGACAGGCCGAACCGGTCGAGATCGACATAGCCGGCCTGCAGAGCAAGCAGTCGCGACAGGGCCAAGGCATCATCCTCGGCGAGCGCCGTCAGCTCGGCGAGCCGTCTTTCGGCGCGGCGGTTACGCGGTGGGCCATAGGGATCGATCGTCGTGCCGCCGGCCACCGTCCGGGTTGCCGACGGATCGCGCAGGATCAGTCGGTCGCCGGCGAGCGCGCCAACCTTCTCGTCGAGGACGACCTGCGCCAGCATCGTGTCGCCCGGCGCGAGCTTGTCGCCCTCCAGCAGTGCCACCCGGCCCATGACATGAGCCGAGCCGAGATGGACGTGGACGGGCGACCAGTGCCTCAGCGCCTGCGCTTCCGAGGCCAGCAGGCTCAGCTTCACGTCGATGCGGTCGGTCGGCGCGTGGAGCTCCGGGCTCACCACCCACTCGCCGCGGCTGATTGCGTCCTTCGAAAGCCGCGGACCGGTCAGGTTGAGAGCGCAGCGTTCACCGGCGCGGCCGACTTCAGCGGGCCGGTTCTGCGCATGGAGCGAACGCACGCGCGCTTCGAGACCCGAGGGTGTGAGCAACAGGCGGTCGTCGACTCTGATCTCGCCGGCGTGGACCGTACCGGTCACGACGACGCCGGCGCCCGGCAACACGAAGCAGCGATCGACCGCAAGACGCGCGAAACCCGCCGCTGCCTTGCCGCTCTCTCCCAAAGCCAGCAGCTTGGTCTTCAGTTCGTCCAGGCCTTGCCCGGTGACTGCCGACACGGGAATGATCTCGGAGCCGGCCAGCGACGTCGCCCCGAGCAGCGTCTCGATCTCCGCCATGCGCTCGAGTATCTGGTCGTCGTTCGCGAGATCAGCCTTGGTCAGGGCGACGATGCCGCGATCGAGCCCGAGTTGGTCGAGTATCTGCAGATGCTCGACGGTCTGCGGCTTGATGCCTTCGGCCGCCGACACAACAAGCAGCGCGGCATCGATGCCCGTGGCGCCGGCCAGCATGTTGTGCACGAAGCGCTCGTGGCCCGGCACGTCGACGAAGCCGAGCTGGCGGCCGTCACCCAGGTCGCTGTAGGCGTAGCCAAGATCGATGGTGATGCCGCGCGCCTTCTCCTCCTTGAGGCGGTCGGCATCCACGCCGGTCAACGCCTTCACCAGCGCCGTCTTGCCGTGGTCGATATGGCCCGCGGTCCCGACGATCATGGCAGCGCCTCGCCGGCCCGGCGTTCGGCCTCCGCGCGTTGCGATGCCCTGGCATGGGCGCGCGCCTCCTTGAGGAAGCCGGCAGCGAGCTCGCCGGCGCCCCCCTGCTGGGCCCGCATCAGCCAATGGATGGCCTCGACGACGTCGCGCGGGACGCCCTTGCCCGCGAGATAGGCCGCGCCCAGCATCGCTTGCGCCTCGGCATGTCCCAGCCGTGCGGCACGGCTCCACCACATGGCTGCCGTCTCGGGATCGCGCTCAACACCGAGCGCGTTGTGATGGATGTCGCCCAGCCGGGCCATCGCGCCGACGCTGCCCTGCGCGGCGGCCTTCTCTGCCCACACTCGCGCGCCGAGATAGTCCTGAGCGCAGCCGCCACCGATCAGCTTCATCCAGGACAGCATGTCCTGCGCCTCGGCATCATCCTGCTCGGCGGCCTGCTCGTACCACGACGACGCCTGTTCCTGGTCCTGCGGCACGCCCCAGCCTTCGTAGTAGCAGAGAGCCAGGTTGCGCTGGCCGCCTGGATCGCCCTGCTCAGCGGCGAGGCGCAGCCACGACACGGCCTTGTCGAGGTCGCGCTCGACTCCACGGCCTTCGAGGAACGCTGCGCCCATGTTGCTCTGCGCCCGGGCAAGGCCGCCCTGAGCCAGCGGTGCCCAGAGGTCAAGCGCGATGCCATAGTCACCGGCCTTCCATGCGACCAACGCCTCGGCCATGCGCGTCTCCGGCGATGGCGTCCGGTCGAGAAGCCTACCCAGCCACGACATGCAATTTGTCCAGCTGCGCCGTGAACGCCGGCTCGTCGTCCAGGGTACGCAGGTCGAAGTAGAGAGTGCCGTCAGCGATGCGGCCGATCACGGGGATCGGCAAGCGCCGGAAAAGATCGGCGATGCGGTCGAGGCCCTTGGCCTTCAGAGCGAGCGCGAAAGACGGCAAGAGATCGACCGGGAGCGCGCCCGATCCGATCTGTCCCCTGACGTCAGCCACGCTCACTGTCGCGACATTCCCCAATGCTTTCTGCACCACGGGCAGGAGCCGCTCGACCTGCGCCTTGATGTCGGCCGCGGGCCGCGCGAGCGCGCGAACCGTCGGCAGGCGCTCGGCGAGTCGCGCAGGATCGCCGTAGAGCCGCAGTGTCGCCTCCAGCGCCGCCAACCGGACCTTGTCCAGGCGCAAGGCGCGCTTCATCGGATTGCGTGCAATGCGCTCAATGAGGTGCTTGCGGCCCACCAGCAGGCCAGCCTGCGGCCCTCCGAGCAGCTTGTCGCCTGAGAACGTGACAACATCGACACCGGCTGCAACTGCCTCACGCGCGGTGGGCTCATGCGGCAGCCCCCAGGTTTCGAGATCGGCGAGCGTGCCGCTGCCGAGGTCCTCGATCAGGGCCAAGCCTTTCTCGCGTGCCAACGGCACGAGCTCGGCCGCAGTCACCGACTTGGTGAACCCTTGGATCGAATAGTTCGAGGGATGGACCTTCATGATCGCGGCCGTATCGGGCCCGATTGCCGCGGCGTAGTCCTTGAGATGGGTACGATTCGTCGTGCCGACCTCGACCAGACGACACCCCGCCCGCGCCATGATGTCGGGGATACGGAACGCGCCGCCGATCTCGATCAGCTCGCCGCGCGAGACGATGACCTCGCGGCCCGCCGCGAGCGCGCTCAGCGCCAGCAGCACGGCGGCGGCATTGTTGTTCACCGCGGTCGCCGCTTCGGCGCCCGTGAGACGGCAGAGCCATGGCGCGATGTGGTCGTCGCGGTCGCCGCGTGCGCCACCATCGAGGTCGTACTCGAGCGTGGTCGGCGAACGCATGGCCTCGACGGCGGCCGCAATCGCCTCCTCGGCGAGGACGGCACGGCCGAGGTTGGTATGGAGGACCGTCCCCGTCAGGTTGAAGACCCGGCGCTGCGAGGGCTTCAGGAAAGCGGCGAGGCGCGCGGCGCACCAGCGGGCGCATGCCGCTTCGTCGGCAACTTCGGCCCCACCGCGCCTTGCCTCCACCCAGGCGCGCAAGGCCTCGACCACGGCCGGACGGCCGGCGCGCTCGATGAGTGGCGCCAGGGCAGGCCAGCCGGTCATACGGTCGATGGAAGGCGGACGGATGTCAGGAGCGCCATCGGCGCGGTCGGCACGCGACACGGGTCAGTTCCCCACGAGAACAGGGCCGGACACCCCGTCCGGCGCTGTCGAGGATGGCTCAGCGGTGGCAGCCGATCAATGACCGGCGAAGCCTCCGAAGACTACTGACCGACCGCCGCGACGGCGATGCGGACCGCAACCAGGACGGCCGAAGCCGACAGACCGATCAGGAGAGCGAACTGCGTCGACGAGACGCCGCGGTCGTTCTGCAGGAGCGCACGAATGAACGTCATGGAAATCCCCAAGTCTTGAACCCCGCCGGCCGGGAGCGAACCCCTTCGCTCCGTGTTGGCCAGCACCCTCGCCCTGCCCCTCGGGGCAAAGCATCAATCCCACACTTGAACTCTCTTGCCGCTCCGCCCGGGACCCCTCCCGTGCGGCGCGGAAGTCATATACGCGATCCGATCGTATCTGCGGTGTCGGGATCGCCTTGGGTTGGTATCAATTGTTTCAGATGAGGGTGGATCAACCTTCCGGCTGTTCCATCACGCCCAGGACGAAGGGATTGGGCACGCGGGCGAAGCCCTCCTCGCCCACCAGCACGTCGAACCCCAGCGACCCGAGGTCGTCGGCCAGCGCTTCCAGGGCTTTCATGCTCTCCAGATAGAAGACCTTGGAATAGCCCTGGCAGGACTCGCAGCACTCCGCCCGGAGATAGGTCGTCCCCGCTAGGTTACGGAAGGAGATCTTCTCGGTGCTGCCGCAATGGACGCAACGCACCCGGACGAACCGCCAGGACGTGGCGCACAGCGAGCAATGCAGGTGGCGATGGCCGAACTTGGTGCCGCCGGGGGAGACGATGCCTGCCACCGGCGGCGAGCCGCAAGCCGGGCAGGTCCCCTGGTCGCCATCACCACCACCGAGATCTGCGACGTCGAGCAGCGCCGCCATACGGGTCCAGGCGACCTGCAGCGCTGCCGCCACGAAGACCGCCTTTCCGGCCTCTGCGGGAGGCACTGTACCTTCGAGGAATTGATCGGCCAGCGTCTCGAGATCGGCTTCGGAGACCCCTTCGAGGGCCTTGCAGGCCTCCGCGGCAGGCGCCGGCAGCGTCGCGCGGTCAACCTCGGCCAGGATATGCGACAGGGCGGCTCGCCAGCTGCCGTCCCGCTTCCAGAGTTCGGGATCGAGCGGCGCGCGCCTGACGAGCTTGGCTTTGGCGACCTCCGCAGCGCCCGGCAGCGAGCCCGGCGGCAACGCGCGCAGGGCCGACTCCTGGGCCACGACGATGGCCGAGATCATCGACAGGAAGCCCTGCAACTCGTGCCCCTCGGCCAGCGCCTTCAGCCGTTCGGCGCGGCGTCCGAAGACCATCGAGAGATCGGGCAGTCGAACGGGCTCGCTCTGTGCGACCTCGCCCAGCGTGCTCTCGCCATAGCCTTGAGGAGGTGGGTTCGAAGGACCGCTCAGGGCTTCCCGACTTCCTGACGGAACCATTTACGGTGGTGCTTCCAACTCCACCCGCGTGTCACCGACCCGCGCGTCATAGCCCGTAGTGTACCCTTCACCCAGATTGCCGCATAGACGTGGACGATCCAGATCAGGATGGCACCGATCGCGCAGAGCGCATGGACGACGGCCGACAGCCTCTTCTGGTCGATCGAAGTGTATTCCTCGAAGTAGACATCCCACAGCGCGAGGCCGCTGCCGAACAAGAGCAGAATCAGGATGCTCTGGCCCCAGAAGACGAGCTTCTGGCCTGCATTATACTTGCCGAGCTCAGGCATCCCTTCTTCGTTGTTGTTGATGACCTTGCCCAGGTTCTTCATCCAGACCGTGTCTTCCTTGGTCCAGAAGTTCAAGGTGAAGAACCGGAAGAACAGGCCGAGAAAGCTGATCGCCAGCACGACGCCGATCCAGGGATGAACGGCGCGTGTCATCTGACCACCGCCGAACAGGTGCGTCAGGAAGAACAGCGAAGGGTGGAACAGCGCGAGCCCGCTGAGCGCGAGCAACACGAGCGACACCGCGGTGACCCAGTGATTGATCCGGGCGGCCGTCGTGTAACGGGCGACGACGTTCTTGTCCTCGCTCATGCGCCCTTGCCTTTCGCCAGATCGTCGCCCTTGCGCTCATCTGCCTCGGAGACCTCGTTCGGCCCCTTGGAGATGTAGTGCAGGAAGCCGAACACGCCGGCGAACGCGATCGCCGCCAACGAGAGTGGCTTCATCACACCCTTCCACAATCCGACCAGCGGGCTGATCTTCGGATCGTCCGGCAGGCCGGCATAGAGCGATGGCTTGTCGGCGTGATGCAGCACGTACATCACGTGCGTACCGCCGACGCCCGGCGGGTTGTAGAGGCCCGCCTTCTGGTAGCCGCGCGACTTCAGGTCGGTGATCCGCTTCTCCGCGTGGACGATCATGTCCTCCTTGGAGCCGAAGTAGATCGCCTGCGTCGGGCAGGCCTTGGCGCAGGCCGGCGCCTGGCCGACCGCGACGCGGTCGGAGCAGAGCGTGCACTTGTAGGCCTTGCGGTCGACCTTGGAGATGCGCGGCACGTTGAAGGGGCAGCCCTTCACGCAATAGCCGCAACCGATGCAGTTCTCCGAGACGAAGTCGACGATGCCGTTGGTGTACTGCACGATGGCGCCCGGCGCCGGGCAGGCCTTGAGGCAGCCCGGGTCGTCGCAATGCATGCAGCCGTCCTTGCGGATCAGCCATTCGAGATCGTCGCCCTTCTCGTACTCGGTGAATTTCATCACCGTCCACGAGGTCGGCGTGAGGTCGACCGGGTTGTCGTAGGTGCCTTCGAAGTAGCCGACCGGCGCCTGGAGATCGTTCCAGGCGAGGCAGGCCGTCTGGCAGGCTTTGCAGCCGATGCACTTGGAGACGTCGATCAGCTTGGCGACCTCGACCGTCTTGCGCACCTGTGGCGGCGGTTCGGTCGAGGCGGAGCGGCGGCGGATGTCGAGGGATTGCAGCGTTGCCATGATCAGCCCTCCCTCAAGCCGTCGCAGGTGTGGCGGGAGCCGACGTCTTCTTCACGTCGACGAGGAACGCTTTGTATTCCGGCGTGTTCACACTGGCATCGCCGACCGGGGGCGTGATGACGTTGGTGCCATACCCCTTTCTCGTGAGGCCGATGAAACCGTAGTGGATCGGCAACCCGATCACGTCGCACGGCTTGCCGTCGACCATGATCGGCCGGATACGCTTGGTGACGCATGCCTTGGCCTAGATCGGA